>NZ_VFVC01000022.1:0-89665 GCF_006441575.1 Mesorhizobium sp. B2-4-12 | reverse complement strand
ATCTCGACCAGCACCTCGCCGGGCTGAGGACCGTCGAGGTCGACCTCCATGATCTCCAGCGGCTTTCCGGCGGCGACGGCGACAGCGGCGCGCGTTTTCATTCTTCCATCTCCCCAAACTTCATTTGCCAGGCCGTGCCCGGACTCTTCTGAAAATGATTATGCTGCGGCCCTGGCAGGTCCTGCCGGGAACACGCCCGACATAACGGTAAATCCTTTGATGCGCTTGACGCGATCGCACCAGCGGCGGATCGCCGGATAATCCTGGCGCGGGATGCCCCCCTCCTCCGACAGGATGATGTAGGGGAAGCAGGCAATATCGGCGATGGTCGGATGACCAGCCGGGCAGATCCAGTTGCGGCCTTGCTGCTCGCTGAACCATAGATGCTCGTCGAGGATGCGGAATAGCCGATGCGCTCCGGCGCGCGCGGCATCGATGTCGAAAACGTAGAACAGCGCATCATGCAGGCGGGCGGCAGACGCCGTTGCGGTGATACCGTCGGCAAAAGCCAGCCACTGGCTGACTTCGCCAAGCAAGTCCGGATTGTCTCGCGGGTACCAAGTGCCGGACCGATCGTATTTCGATGCGAGATAGACCAGGATTGCCTGGGCGTCGCGCAGGATCAGTCCACCATCCTCGATGACTGGCAGTTGCCCGAGCGGATTGAGCTTCAGGAACCATTCCGACTTGTGCTCGCGGCCCGGATAGAAGTCCACCGGCACGGTTCTGTACTCAATGCCGAGGAAACTCATCAGCAAGCGCAATTTGTAGCAATTGCCAGAAAGTTCGTAGTCGTAAAGCGTGATCATCGGCACCCCCTAGATGTCCAGCACGAGACGCGCGGACTTCGCTCGCGACACGCAGGTCATGATCTTGGTCCCTGCTTTCCTCTCGGCGTCGTTGAGATAGACGTCCTGATGGTCGGGCTCACCTTCGATCACCGTCGCCACGCAGGTGCCGCAGGCGCCCTGCTCGCAAGATGACGGCACCTCGATGCCGTTTTCGCGCATGACCTGCATGATCGTCTTGCCGGCCGGTACTTGCAGCGTGACGCAGGACCGCGCCAAAGCGATCTCGAAGCTCGAGCTGTCGTCGATCTTGTTGGTGTTCTTGAAGTACTCGAAATGCACTGCCGTATCCGGCCAGCCTTGCTCGGCCGCGATCTTGCGCGCGGCTTCCAGCATCGGCCCGGGGCCGCAGATGTAGAGATGCATGCCGTTCCGGTAACCGCCGAGAATCTGTCGAAGTTCGGCGCCGGTCGCATCCGGTGACAGCCCGAGATGCGGCTTGAGCGCATCGCCGAGTTGCTTCAGCCGGTCGGCAAAAGCGAGATGCTCTTCGCCTTGCACAAAATAATGCAGCTCATGCGTCAGGTCCTGGTTCTTCAGCGCCTGCGCCATGGCGAGCAGCGGCGTGATGCCGATGCCGCCGGCGACGAAAATCGTCCTGATGGAGTCGCGGCGCAGCGGGAAGTTGTTGCGCGGCTCCGAAATCGCCAGCACATCGCCCTCGCGAACAGTCTCGTGCATGCATTTCGAACCGCCCTTCGAATCCCGCTCCAGCTTGACGCCGATGACGAAACTGTCGGTCTCGCCCGGCCCGTTGGTAATCGAATATTGGCGGACCTCGCCATTTGGCATGTGTACGTCGATATGCGCGCCGGGCTGGAAAGTGGGCAGAAGGCCCTTGATCGGGCGAAGCTCGAAACCCGCGATCCCATCAGCGGCCTGCCATTTCCTCGCCACCGTGACGCGCAGCGCCGCCCTGCGGCCATGCGTGGTCAGTTCCGGCATTTCGGCAAGCTCGGCCGACACCCTTTCATAGACCGGTTCGAGCGGCGCGGGCGGCAACGCGTTCGCCGCCTCGCGCTCCGCCTCGTCGCGCAGTTTCGACAGCCGTTCATTGTGGTAGCGCAGGATGGCGATGCGCGCAGCCCCCTCGGCATCCTGATCGAGCACGCCGCGGATGACCGAGCGGTTGGAATCGACCGGCTGAACAAAGAAGACACCATGCGTCTGCGCGTTGCCATCGCGCGAATGCAGCGCCACGGCAAAATCCTGAGCGGCCTCGACCAGGGTTTCGCCACCATCGCCATCGATCGCCCCATTCGGCTGAAAGCGGTAGGCCTTCAGCCGTTCAACGACCCGGTCGGCCGGCGCGTTGACCGGAATTCCACGCAATGCAAGAAGCTTGCCCTCGGGGAGGCTGGCGATGGCAGGCACTTCGCCGCGCGGCTCTTCGGACGACCAGACCAGGCCATAGCGCTCGACTGCCGGAAAGGTGTGGTTGGTGATGGTGCGGGCCGGCGCGTCGGCCGGATGTGCGGGGATATAGGTGCAGCCGGCTGTGCGGTTCGAATAACGCCAGCCATGGTACTGGCATTTCAGCTCGCGGCCGTCATTGATGCCGATCGACAACCTGACGCCGCGATGCAGGCAGCGGTTCTCCCAGATGTTGACGTAGCCGTCATCGGCACGCCAGACCGCGAATTCCCGGCCGAGCAATTGGCCGTGGAAAACATGGCGGTAGGGCAGGTCATGGGCGGCAGCGATCGGATGCCACTGGCTCTTGGCTACTTCCAGCATTCGTCGTCTCCAAAAAAGTCTTGTCAGGCCGCGGCCGGAATGACCCCGTAGGTCACGCCCTTCTGGCTCAGCCAGCGTCGGTATGCGATGGCGGACTTGTCGGCACGGATCGGGGTTTCGGCGCGCGGATCGAGCGGCAGGCGTTTCGGCACCTGGTTCTCGAGGATCGGCTTGTCCTGGCCGAAGATCGTCTGCTGGAAGCGCTTGATCACCTTGTCTTCATTGTCCTCGTCGAGCACGCAAAGCAGCATGTGCGCACGTACATGCTCCTGATCGACCGGCTGCAGGAAGATGGCGATCACGTCGCGCCGGGCCTCGTCGACCGGACTCGATTTGTAGAGCACCGAGCAATAGGGGTGCGGTACGCGATAGACGTAATCCACGTCGGCGCCGCCATCGGAAGCAGTCGAAGCCATCGGCTGGAAGAAGCGGCAACGGGTAGCCAGGATCTCGTCACGATCCACCGAAATTTCGACATCGTATTCCTTCACTTCGGTATGCGGTTCGACGCCGAGAATGTCGGTGTGCACATAGGGAAAGTGGCCCATGTCGAGAAAATTTTCGATGGCGCGAGGCGCCGAGACATTGACGCCAAAGGTTGCCGCGTTGAGCTTGCGGCGATCCGGCTCGCCATATTCGGGGATCGGGAACAGATCGGCTGGCGGCGACCCAAGCGAGGTCCAGACGTAGCCATAGGCGCTCCTTGCCGGAAGCCTGTCGACGCTCGGAACCTGATCGGCCCAACGCAGATCCGGCCGCGAGCGCCAGACAACGGGCTCTCCATTCGCCTCGACTGCGAAACTGAGGCGTTCCTCAAGCAAAACTGTTTCTTGGATAACTCCAGGAGCGGCCTCGGCGACCGCACCGACAGGATGCCAGAGATTGAGAATCACAGGATCGGAGCATTTTGTCATCGTGTTACCTTTGAATGGCGTTGGACGTCATCAGGCTTGTGCCGGTATGGCGCCATAGGTGACGGCCCGATCGCGCAGCCAGCGCCGATATGAAACCGAGACGGCATCTGCTCGGATCGGCGTTTCGGCGCGCGGATCAAGCGGCAGGCGCTTGGGTACCTGGTTTTCCAGGATCGGCTTGTCCTGGGCGAAGATGAGCTGCATGAAGCTGCGCACCGTTGCCGCCGCCATGCCTTCCTTGAGATAGCAAAGATAGGGATGGGCGATGCAGTTCTCCTCGTCGACCGGCTGCACGAACAGAGTGATCACATCGAGCCGGTCCTTCTGGATCGGATTGCTCTTGTAAAGCGCCACCGTATAGGGCCGGATCACCTTGTAGATGTAGTCGACGACAAATCCTTCCTTGGCGGTCGGCGAGGCGATTGGCTGATAGAATTTGCATTCGGTCGCCAGTACCTCGTCCTGGGCGGTGATTTCCACCTTGTAGGGGGCCACCTCCGTATGCGGCTCTTCGCCAAGCCAGCCGGTGTGAATGAAGGGGAAATGGCCCATGTCGAGAAAATTCTCGACGGCCCGAAGGCCGGACACCTTGACCGCGATCGACCCGCCACTGACGAGATGGCGGTCGGCCTCGTCGGCCTCGGGAATGTAGATGATGTCGCGCCAGGGCTTGTCCAGACATGCCCAGATGAAGCCGTAGCGTTCAGCGCTCCTCAGCGCGGCGCCCGTATCGGTGCGCACGACATCAGTCCTGTCGCGATGCCTGCACACCACGAGGTCGACCCCCAGCAGACGTGTCCGAAATGGCGTATCCTGGCTGAGCGATTCCTGGTCGGCGACGATATGCCAGTCGTTCAGAAGCTCTCGATCGACGCAGCGGGTTGCCATCGGCCTCCCTCCCAACTCGGCTAGCCCTTCACCATGAACCTAGCCCGGCGTTTCGACATGACGAAATCACAAGATTGGATATCAATCAATAATTTTTTGTCGGCCAAATTTGTTTTTTGTGTTGACAGATTTCTGTGATTGACTTCCGATACATGAAATTCTGAACCCGGGATATGACGTATCCCAAAGAGGCACGTCGTCACACGGAAAGCCTGCTGATCATGTCCTCGAAATGGCGGAGAGCCGCGCCTTGACCAGCCGTTCCCAGACGATCGCGGACACACTGACACGCGCCATCATCGATCACCGTCTGGTTCCGGGATGCAAGCTCGGCGAGCGCGAGCTCGCGGAAATATTCGACGTCAGCCGCATCGTGGTACGCCAGGCCTTGATACGGCTTGCCGACGACGGACTGGCCCAGATCGAGCGCAATCGCGGCGCCTTCGTCGCCAAGCCGAGCATGCAGGAGGCGATGGAAATCTACGACGCCCTGACGCTTGTCGAGCAGGGCGTGGCCGCCCAGCTCAGCGACCGCCTTGGCCCGGCCGGATGGGCGGAATTGCGCCAGCATGTCGAACGTCAGCGCCAGGCGGTTGCCGCCGGCAACGATGCGTTGGCGGATGTGCTCGGGCAGGAATTCCATATCGTTTTCGTACGTCTCAGCCGCAACAAGGTGATGCAGGAAATCCATGCACAGCTCGTGCGCCGCACGACGCTGCTGCGCTCGCTCATCACCGCGGATTTCGACTATTGCAATCTGCTCGACGACCATTCGCGGGTCGTCGACCTCCTGGAAAAGGGCCGCCTGAAACAGGCCATGGACCTGATCGACACGCATCACCGCACCGTGGTGCGCGGCTACATCATGGACCGTGAGGTGTTTGCGGAGATGACGCCGGCCGAGGCGCTGGCGCCTTACCTTGACGGCAAGGCCGATGGGGCGACCTTGGTTCCCTCAAGGAAGCCAGCAAGGACATCCGGAAATGGCGACAGCGCGGGGCACGTGCACGTCCATCTCCCCAAAACAGACCGGGCATCGACAAGCCGGGCATCAACCAAAAAAACCAACAGAGGGTTACCAACATGAACGACCTGACAAGACGCGGATTCCTCAAATACAGCGGCGCGATCGGCGCCGCGATCGGCGCTGGAGGACTGAGCACCATCGCGCGGGCCCAGGAGGTGCTCAAGATCGGCGTCGTCTATGTCTCGCCGGTTGCGGAGATCGGCTGGACCAAGCAGCACAGTCTTGGCGTCGACGCGATCAAGTCGCAATTCGGCGACAAGGTCGCCCTGACCGTCATAGACAACATCTTCATGCCACAGGACGCGGAGCGCATCTTCCGCGAGCTCGCCAGCGCCGGCAACCAACTGATCTTCGGCACCAGCTTCTCGCACGGCACGCCGATGCAGAAGGTGGCGCCGCGCTTCCCCAAGATCGCCTTCGAACATTGCTCGGGCATCGTCCATCTCGCCAATCTCGGAACCTTCGAGGCCAAGTACTACGAAGGCACCTTCGTCGCCGGAGCGGCGGGCGGCTATATGTCGAAATCGGGCAAGATCGGCTTCATCGGCGGCTTTCCGATCCCCGACATTGTCGGCCCCGCCAATGCACTCCTGCTCGGCGCGCAAAGCGTCAACCCGAACGCCACCTGCAACGCCATTTTCCTCAATTCCTGGTTCGATCCGGGCAAGGAGAAGGAGGCGGCCAAGACGCTGCTTTCGCAAGGCTGCGACGTTATCTGTTCGATGACCGATACCGCGACAGGCGTCCAGGTTGCCGGCGAAGGCGGCGCCTGGTCGATCGGCTATGCCAGCGACATGGCCAAGTTCGGCTCGGGCAAGCAGCTGACCTCCTTCGTGCTGGACTGGACCAGCGACTATGTTGGTGCCGCCAAGGCTGTCGCCGCCGGCAGCTGGAAGCCGGAAGTGCGTTGGGACGGACTGGCCGCCGGCGTCGTGAAGATGGCGCCCTACAATGACGGCATGCCAGCCGACACCAAGGCCAAGCTCAAGCAGCTCGAAGCCGACATCGGCAGCGGCAAGGTGCATCCTTATGCCGGCGAGTTGAAGGACCAGGACGGCAAGGTCAAGGTTGCGGCGGGATCGGTTTTGACCGACGACGACATTCGCGGCATGAACTGGTTCGTCAAGGGGATGATCGGCAAGCTGAGCTGATCGCCATCGCAGAGCCGGGAGACGCCGAAGCCTGACCTTCGGCGTCTCCTTGCCTGGTTCCCGTCCAACCTCGCTTCACGCCACGGCAGGACCCGCCATGCATCCGCGACTAGAATTGCGCAACGTCTGCAAGCGCTATCCGGGCGTCATCGCCAACGACGACGTCTCGCTGTCGATCCAGCCCGGCGAGATCCACGCCGTGCTCGGTGAAAACGGCGCCGGCAAATCGACGCTGATGAAAATCATCTATGGCGCGGCACAAGCCGATTCCGGCGAGATTTTTTGCGACGGCAATCCGATCACCGCGCACAATCCGGCGATGTCGCGCGCGCTCGGCATCGAAATGGTCTACCAGCACTTCGCGCTGTTCGAATCCGTCTCGGTGGTCGAGAACATAGCGCTCTCGACAAGCAGCGCCTTTAACTTGCCCTCGCTTGCCGACAAGATCCGCGAGCTTTCGCTGCGTTACGGCATGCCGATCGACCCACACCGCCAGGTGCACGATCTCTCGGTTGGCGAGCGCCAGCGTGTCGAAATCGTGCGTTGCCTGCTGCAGGCGCCGAAGCTTCTGATCCTCGACGAGCCGACATCCGTGCTGACGCCGCAGGCCGTGGTCAAGCTGTTCGAGACGCTCCGGCAGCTCGCGGCCGAGGGGTGCAGCATCGTCTATATCAGCCACAAGCTCGACGAGGTGCAGGAGCTCTGCGACACCGCCACGGTGCTGCGGGACGGCAAGGTCACCGGAACCGCTCGTCCAAAGGAAACGACATCGCTCGAGCTCGCCCGCATGATGGTCGGCTCGAAGCTGCCGGAAATGCATGTCAACCCCTCTGTCCCAACCGAGAAGCCGGTGCTGGAAGTCAGGAACCTGTCGGCGAAAGCAGGGGACCATTTCGGCGTTGACCTGGAGGACGTGTCCTTCGCCGTGCATGGCGGCGAGATCGTCGGCCTGGCGGGGGTCTCGGGGAATGGCCAGGCCGAGCTGATTGCCCTGCTCAGCGGCGAACGCACGCATGAGCAACGCGATGCGATCAGGATTGGCGGGACGGCTGCCGCCCGCCTGCGTCCCGACGAACGCCGCAAGCTCGGCCTGGCCTTCGTTCCGGAGGAGCGGCTTGGGCGGGGTGCGGTGCCATCGCACACATTATGGGAAAACACGGTGCTGACCGCTCATCGCTTCGGCACCGTCCGCAACGGATTGGTCAACCGGCGCAAGGCCAGTGGTTTCGCCGCCGGCATCATCGACAGGTTCAAGGTCAAGGCCAGCGGCCCGGGAGCGACCGCGCAGAGCCTGTCCGGCGGCAATCTGCAGAAATTCATTGTCGGGCGCGAGATCGCGCTGGCGCCGAAACTTCTTATTGTTTCGCAACCGACCTGGGGTGTCGACGTCGGTGCAAGCGCCTTCATCCGCCAGACCATCCTCGACCTCAGCCGCGCCGGCGCGGCGGTGCTCGTCGTGTCGGAGGAACTTGATGAGCTGTTCGAGATTTGCGACCGGCTTCTGGTCATCTGCCAAGGACGGGTTTCACCACCGCTGATGCGCAAGACGACCGATCGTGAAGAGATCGGACTGCTGATGACTGGCAGAACGATGAGCATGGATACGATGGCAGGTGGGAGTAGCGACGTTGCGCTTCAGGATTGAACAAAGACCCGAGCCTTCCGCACCGATGCGCATCGCCGCGCCGCTTGTGGCGGCGGTTTTGACGCTGGCCGTCGGCTCGATCTTTTTCGCCTCCCTCGGGCACGATCCGCTGCTGACGCTCTATGCCTTCTTCGTCGAGCCGCTGAACTCGATGAACGGCTTGTCCGAATGGCTGCTCAAGGCTTCGCCGCTGATCCTGATCGCTTGCGGGCTGGCGGTCGGCTTCCGTGCCAATGTCTGGAACATCGGCGCCGAAGGCCAGTTCACCATGGGCGCGGTTGCCGCCAGCGGCGTCGGACTGTTCTGGCCGAACCCGGAGAGCGCGCTGCTGTTGCCGCTGATGTTCGTGGCCGGCATGGGGGCCGGCATGGCATGGGCCGCGATCCCGGCCTTTCTGCGCGCGCGCATGAACACCAATGAGATCCTGGTCACGCTGATGATGACCTATATCGCGACGCTGTTCCTGTCCTACCTCGTGCATGGACCGTGGCGCGATCCGGCAGGCTTCAACTATCCGCAAACCGCGCTGCTGCCGGCGGCGGCGATGTTCGGATCCTTCGATCCGGCCTATCGGCTCAATCCTTCGATCTTCGTCACCATCGTGGCTGTGTTTCTGATGTGGCTGTTCACGGACCGCAGTTTCCTCGGCTATAAGATGTCGGTCAGCGGCGCGGCCCCCCTTGCCGCGCGCTATGCAGGCTTTCGCGAGTCCTCCGCGGTGTGGATCGGCCTTCTGGCGGGAGGTGCCGCGGCCGGCGTCGCCGGCATGGCGGAAGCCGCCGGACCGCTCGGTCAGCTCTCACCGCAGATTTCGCCGGGCTACGGATTTGCCGCCATCATCGTCGCCTTCATCGGACGGTTGAACGCCTTCGGCATTGTGTTGGGCGGGCTGCTGATGTCGCTGCTTTTCCTGGGAGGCGAAGGCGTGCAGATGACGCTTGGCCTGCCCTCGGCGCTGACGCGCATTTTTCAGGGCATCCTGCTGTTCTTCCTGCTCGCCGCCGATTTCTTCATTTTTTACCGCGTTCGCCTGGTACGGCCGGCCCGAGATGCGCATGCACTCGAGATGGCACGATGAGTGAATTTCGGTTTGCGCAGGAGACAGCCTGATGGATCTCTTCATCGCCATCTTCACCGGCACCATCATCGCCGCCACGCCGCTGATATTCGCAGCGCTTGGCGAGCTCGTGGTCGAGAAGTCCGGCGTGCTCAATCTCGGCATAGAAGGCATGATGCTGATGGGCGCCGCCCTCGCCTTCTGGGCCGTCACCGCGGGCTATTCCATGCCGGTCGCGATCCTTGCCGGTGCGTTGGCAGGCGCCGCCGCATCGCTGCTGTTCGGCGTGCTGGCGCTGACTTTCCTGACCAACCAATATGCGGCCGGTCTGGCGCTGGCGATTTTCGGCTCCGGCGTGTCCGCCTTCCTCGGGCGCGGCTTCGGCAGCGAACCGATCGAAGCGCTGCACGGCGTCAGCATCCCGGTTCTGTCCGACCTGCCGCTGGTCGGGCCGCTGCTTTTCCGCTTCGACCCGATGGTCTACCTGGCCCTGCTGATGTTCGTCGCCATAAGCTGGTTTCTCTACCGCACAAAAGCCGGCCTCGTTCTGCGCACGATCGGCGAGTCGCCACAGACGTCCCATGCGATCGGCTATCCCGTGATCAGGATACGCTATATGGCGGTGCTGTTCGGTGGCGCGATGGCCGGCCTGGCCGGTGCTTATCTTTCGGTCGCGTACACGCCCCTATGGGTCGAGAACATGACCGCCGGCAAAGGCTGGATCGCGCTGGCACTGGTGGTCTTCGCCACATGGCGGCCGGTCCGCGTCTTGCTTGGCGCATGGCTGTTCGGCGGCATGACCATCCTCCAGCTGCAGGGACAGGCGCTGGGACTGGAGGTGCCGTCCGAACTGTTGTCGGCCCTGCCGTATCTGGCGACGATCGTCGTATTGGTCCTTATTTCGCGAAATCGTCAAATGCTTGCACTGCATTTTCCAGCCTCGCTCGCGAAACCATTTCGGCCGGCAAACTAAGACCTAGCCCATATCGATGCCGCCGGTCAGCGCCTGTATCTCGGCAAACAGGGCCTTGACCGATCCGGGATCGGAAATGTCGGCGGCGATCGCCTTCGTCTTGCCGCCGATCGTGGCGGCCGCCGCCTTGGCGCCGTCTGCGTTGATGTCGCTGATGATGACGGTCGCGCCGTCGGCTGCCAGCCGCGCCGCGATCGCCTTGCCGATGCCTTGCGCGGCGCCCGTCACCAGGGCCGTCTTTCCCGCAAGCCGTTCAGTCATGAAATGTCTCCCTCAATGTGCAATCTGATTTGTGCTCAGGCGTCGGCGTCGATCACGGCCAGCGCCGCGTCGATGCCCTTGCCGACCGCAAGCTTCTGGCCGGCCGCGTTCATGGCGCCGCCCAGCGCCGTCAACGCCGCGATTGCATAGATCGGCTGCGCGGTCGGGCCCATATGGCCGATGCGCGTCAGCTTCCTCAGCGTTTCGCCGCGACCTGACGAAAACACCACGCCGTAGCGAGCGCGCGCGGCCTGGCGAAGCGCCTTCTCGTCGACGCCATCCGGTATCCGGACAGCGGTCGTGGTCGGCGACGCAATCTTGTCGTTGATCGCCCAGATCGACAGGCCCATGGCGGCGACGCCCGCGCGCATGGCCCTTGCCGTCAGCGTGTGGCGCGCCCACACGGCCTCCGGCCCCTCGTTGAGATAGAGGTCGAGCGCCACATCGAGCCCGTTGATTTGGGAGACCGATGGCGTGAACGGGAACGGCTTCTCGCGCGACCAGGCATTCTCCCAGTCGACGATGCTCAACATCGACGCGCGTGGTGCCAGGGGATTGGCCTTCATCTTGACCCAGGCGCGCTCGCTGATGCCCATCATCGTCAGGCCGGGAGGTGCTCCCAGGCATTTGTTCGGGCCGGTGACATAGATGTCGGCCTTGCAGTCCTCCGGATGCGTCTTCATGCCACCGAAGGACGAGACGGCGTCGACGATGAGATAACCACCATGCGCCGAAACCAGCGCGCCGATGGCGTCGATCGAATTGATGGTGCCCGATGGCGTGTCGTGATGGCAGACGGCAACGATCGTGATTTCCGGATGCGCCTTCAGCATGTCGGCGACCGCCTGCGGGTCGATCGCCTCGTTGTAGGGCACCTCGATCTCAAGCAGATGCGGCGAGTAGCGTTTTGCCCAATAGCCGAACCCCTTGCCGTAGAC
Source organism: Mesorhizobium sp. B2-4-12 (assembly GCF_006441575.1). Lineage (NCBI taxonomy): Bacteria > Pseudomonadati > Pseudomonadota > Alphaproteobacteria > Hyphomicrobiales > Phyllobacteriaceae > Mesorhizobium > Mesorhizobium sp. B2-4-12. Next base: position 78,226 of record NZ_VFVC01000022.1, on the reverse strand, counting down.
ACCCGAGGCAAGGTTGAGCACGACGTCGTCGGGCGTGATCAGCGACGCTGCCGCCGCTTCCAGGCCCAGCACCGGCTCGCCATGCAGGATGACGGGCTTGTTCGACAGCCGCATCGCCTCTTGCGCCTTGTCGACCACCTTCTCGTAGAAGAGCTGGAATGCCGGGTCGTAATCGTAGAGCACCGTGCGGCTGAGGCCGCGCAGCACTTCCGCGTAGGCGTTCACCGGCCCCGTGGTCAGGGTGATGACCGGATCGGCGTGTTCGAGATAGCGCATGGTCTTGTCTCCGATTGACGGCGGTCAGCCGTAGAACTGCGTGCCGGTTTTGTAGATCTTGAAGTTGTCCATGTCGTGCGAATACATCAGCTCGGCGCCGTGATCCTCGGCCGGCTTCTTGACCTTGCGCATCGAATTGACGCCGGCGACCGGTCGATGTGGAAAGCCGCCTGGCACAGCGTCTCGAGGCATTTCTGGGTATAGGCGGCGTCGATGGTGAACATGATCGGCTTGCGCTGGGAAACTCGACCAGCAGGCTGTAATGGCCGATCGAATGGCCGGGCGTCGAGATCAGCTTGACGCCCTTAGCGAGTTCGACGTCGCCTTCGATCCCCTCGAAGGTGGCGCGCGTGTGCCCTCCAGCAGTTGCGCGGTCGCGCCACGCGCCTCCGCAGCTCCGCCGAGAAGCTCAGGTCGGAATAGCCGAGATGCTCGAAAGGCTGCGGATTGCAGGCCTCCGGCACCTCCGTGCGATGGCAGATCTTCTTGGCATGCGGAAAATACTTGTGGCCGCCGCAATGGTCGAAATGGAAATGCGAGTTGACGACGACGTCGATGTCCTTCGGCTCGAGCCCGAGCAGCGCCAGTGCGCCGGGGATGGCCCGGTGCTTTTCCTGGATTCCGGTCGAGGGCGCGGCGCACGAATTCACCATGCTCGTCGGACGCGAGGGCGGATTATGCGGTATAGACGGCGATCGAACTGCGCTCCACCAGACGGGCCGTCAAGATACGGTGCTCGAAAGGTATCATGGTCTCGGTCAGCCTCTTCAAGAGGAGTTCCGCGGCTGCCGCTCCAATCAGATGCGCCGGCTGCGCTATGGCGGTGATGCCTTGGGCCACGAACTGCATCCAGTCGAGATCGTCGAAGCAAAGCAACGATACGTCTCCCGGAATCGCAAGTTTCAGTGCGGAAGTCGCCTCCAAAACCCCAGTCGACATGACACCATCGGCGGTAAACAGGGCAGACGGGGCATTGCGCATCGTCAATAGGTCGAGCGCCTCCTTGCGGGCTGCCTCGCTCGAATAAACCGCCACGCGGCGGATCAATCGCAGATCCGGCTTGATGCCTGCGGCACGATGGGCTTCCAAATAACCCAATAGCCTTTGCCAGCTTGGATGATGATAGCGAACATCAGAGCTGGAGAGATCGGTGTTTGCCACAAAGGAGCCGACATCATCGCGCTGGCCGGGCCCGAGTTCCGCCAGTATGGCGATGCGGCCGTGGCCGGCCGCGAGCATCGTCGCGATGCCGCTGCGCGTTGCAGAAACGTTGTCGACCACGACTGAATCGGTTTCCAGACCCGCCGCGATGCGATCGAACTGCACGACGGGACAGCGGGCCGCGACGGCCTCCCGCAGATGATCCGGCTCGTCCACAAAGGTCGATGAGACGATTAGTCCGTCGACCTGCTTTTCCAACAGGAGCTGAACCGCCTCTCGTTCGAGTTCGGGATTTTCGTCACTGTTCGTAACGATGACACCGAAGCCGCCGCTACGCGCGACATCCCCTATTCCGCGCAGCACGCTGGCATAGAATGGGCTTTCGATGTCGCCGACCACAACCCCGATGGTCTGCGTCTTGCCGGTGATTAAACCTTTGGCCAGGCGGTTGGGGCGATAGCCCAGCGCGGCGGCGGCGGCGCGCACTTTCTCCTGAACTTCGGGGCTGCTGTAGCCGTAATCACCAAGTACGCGCCCTGCCGTGGCGGAACTCACCCCGGCCCGGCGAGCGACCTCGATGATGGTTGGGTTTTTTGATGATCTTGAAGTCACTCACCAAGCCTTGCCGCCCATGGGTGCATCGTGAAGAGACGAGCTAGCGGCAGCAGACCCTGTCCCGCAAGGTTGAAAACCACCTCACCCGAAGTTGCGCACATCATTGCAATCACAACACCTCAGACAGAAAGCGCCGAAGGCGTGGGCTCTGCGGATTGTCGAAAAGATCCTGCGGCCGCCCTGCTTCGACGATCCGGCCCTCATCCATGAACACAACCTGGTTCGCGACCTTGCGAGCGAAATTCATCTCGTGCGTGACCACGACCATGGTCATTCCCCTTTGCCCAAGGTCTGCCATCAAATTCAGAACGCCTTTCACCAGTTCCGGATCAAGGGCGCTGGTGACCTCATCGAAAAGCATGACTTCAGGTTCGAGCGCCAACGCCCGCGCAATAGCCACCCGCTGCTGTTGTCCGCCCGAAAGATTGGCCGGCCGGTGATCCTTGCGTTCCAGCAGCCCGACCTCCTGGAGTCGTTCCTGGGCCAAGCGGTCGGCCTTTTCGCGCGACACGCCTTTGACCTTGCGCAGTGCCAAAGTGATATTGGCGAGCGCGCTGCGGTCGGGAAACAGATTGAACTGCTGGAAAACCATGCCGACGCGCCGGCGAAGCTGGTCAGGCGTCGACCTATGAATGCTTTCGCCATCGAGCAGAATGTCGCCCGCGCGACATTCGACGAGCCGGTTCAGGCATCGCAGCAACGTTGATTTGCCCGACCCGGATGGCCCGATGAGGCAGGTGACAGTCCCTGGCTCTACTTTCAGACTGACGTCATGCAGGACCTGAAGGTTGCCATAGGCCATATCTATGTTTTTGACTTCAATGCCGCCGCCCTTGAAACGCGTCGTCGCCGCCGCGGACGACTTCGCAACGTCCGGCCTGCCCGCTTCGGCAAGCTCGGCGACTTCCTTGAGCCCGCTCTGCACAGCGACGATGCGCTTGCCGACGCGCATGCGCGCATCGATATAGTTGACAAGGTGGGTCAAAGGCACCGTGATCACCAGGTAGAATATGCCCGCCAGCAACAGCGGGGAGAGGTTGCCGGTTAGGACGGCCTGATCTTGCCCCACCCGGAACAGTTCGCGTTCCGAAGCGAGAAGCCCGAGGAAGTAGACAAGGCTGGAATCCTTGACGTTGCCGATGAACTGGTTGACCAGTGCCGGCAGCACGCGGCGGATGCCTTGCGGAATAACCACCAGCCTCATGCCTTGGCCATACGTCATGCCAAGAGTACGCGTGGCGTCGAGTTGCCCGCGTTCGACGCTCTGAATCCCTGAGCGAAAGATTTCTCCGATATAGGCCCCGGCAATCAGGCTGAGCGCCAGAATGCCCAAAGGATAAGGTGACGGACCGAACAAGTCGCGGCCCAGCCGGGCAAACCCTTGGCCAATGATCAGGATCGTAACGATGGCGGGCAGCCCGCGAAAGATGTCGGTATAAAATCGTGCAATGAGCTTCAGCGGCCAGCTTTCGGAGATCCCCATCACGGCGAGCACCATTCCGATCAGCGTGCCGAACAGGGTCGACGCGATCGCCAGGATCAAGGTGTTTTTCAGACCCACCATGATCATGTTGGGCAGGACGTCCACCATCGCCTGGAAGTCCAGGAAGCTGCGCGTGAATGTATCGAGCCAGCTCATATTCAATCCCACCAGAAATGCGGCCGGGCACATCGCTCACGAGCCCGGCCGAAAAGCATCGATGAAAGACGCCCTGCGGACTACTTCTTGGGCAGATACTGGTCCGGCATCGGGGTGCCTGGGAACCACTTTTCGTGCAGCCGTTTCCAGGTGCCGTCGTCCATGGCCGCATGCAGCGCCTTATTCAGCGCCTCGCGAAAGGTGTCATTGCCCTTTTTTACGACGAAGCCCGCCGGCGCATCGAAGGATGGCACGTTCATCGTTATCTTGAGGTTTTTATAGCGCTCGACATACTGCTTGGCCGACTCGTAGTCGGTGAAATGGCCATCGATCGTTCCGTTGTTGAGTGCAGCTACCGCGGTGTTGTTGTCGGGAAATTTGACGATGTCACCCTTCAGGTTCTTCTCGGCATAGATTTCCTGCAGTGTACCCTGGATCACGCCGATGCGCTTTCCGGCGGTGCTCTCATTGCTGGTCAGTGCCGGATCGGCCGAGATGATCGACAGGTAGCCAGCGAGGTAGCCGTCGCTGAAATCCACGGTCTTCTTGCGCTCCGCGGTCGTGCCGATGGCGGCAACGGCCACGTCGAAACGGCCGTTGGCAACGGAGGGCAGCAGCGCCGAGAATTCCTGGCCGGTGAAAACGACCTGCTCGTCCTTGAAACCGAGCCGGTGGGCCACGTCACGGAACAGTTCCGCGTCGAACCCCGTGAAATTGCCATTGGCGTCGGTGAAGACATAAGGTTTTGCATCGCCCATCGTCCCGACACTGATCGCCGAAGGATCAATGAGGTTGTAGGGATTGTCGGCCGCCTTTGACTGCGTTGACGCGACCAAAGTTCCAAATCCGGTCACCAGCGCAATGGTCGCGGCCAGACCACATTTGATCAGCCGACGCCTGCTCGAATTCGTTTGCATGTCTTCTCCTCTCATTGATAGCCGTACTCGGCCTGCGATCCCACTTGAGCTCTCATCCACGGACCGACGCTCTCAGGCGACGCCTGGTTTCATGATGAGAACGTTCTCACGTTAGCATCGGAAATTCTTTACGTCAATTGTCATGGAGAACCCGGCAACTACACCGTTCCGTCTTGTAGGCGCTGCGCTCGGAGCAGGATTTCGGACGTGACCACGCCTATATCGATCGCCGCCGCATGGCCGACCGCCCCGTAGTACTGGCATGTAGCCGCCGCTGCCTCGGCGGCTTGGCCGAGAATGTCCCGAGGTGCCTCTTGCTTAAGAAGGCCGAATAGCGTTCGGGCGATGAAGGTGTCGCCCGCGCCCAGCGTGTCGACCGGTTCGACCAGTCGCGCCGGGACGCGGCAGGAGACGGAGTGGCTGCGAAGCAGCGCACCGGCCCGACCACGCGTGACAAGGACCCATTTGGAACCACATGCAAGCAATTCGGATGCAATTGCGTCCGATTCCTTGTCATCGAGACCGTCACCCGACACCGAGGCCAGATAGCAGTAGCGTCCGATCGAATGGCGATGCTCCGGTTCCCGACGTGTCGAAAAATCATAAGAAACCAGCGATTTATTGGCAATCTCCGGTATCCATGCATCGAGCCCGCTAGACTGACCGATGTGGGTGGCCTGAAAGCCCGAGAGAAAATCGAGATCTTCTCGGTTCGGCGTGAACATCGACACGCCGAGATCGAAGGTCAGGAAAATCCGATCGGCATTGTGGTGACCTATGAGGCAGTAGGCGGTGGGCCCGTCGAGGCGGCGCAGCCGACTGACGTCGACGCGCTCCGATGACAGCGCGGTGTGGATCAGGTCCCCGGCGCGGTCTCCGCCGATCGCTCCGACATATGCCGTCTGCCCGCCGAAGCGGCTGATATTGACCGACACATTGAGGCAGTTGCCGCCAGGATACATCTCGCCCCGGGCAATATAGCAATCGACAACGTTATCGCCCATCGCGGCAATCTTGACCATGGCGGAACTTTCGGTTTATGAATATGAGAACGTTCACACAATGACTGCTGTTTGTCAATTGTGCGCCGGCCTCAAGCTTTCCGAACGAGACGAGGATGCTCATGATTTCCGCACTGCCCGCCGATGTAGAACGCGCCCTGGCCGCCACGGCGGGCAGGCGGTTTTCGCATCTATTTCTCGTGGCGTGCGGCGGCTCGCTCTCCATCATGATGGCAGGAAAATACTTCGTCGACCGTCACAGCGGCACGATGGCCTGCGACATCTACAATGCGGATGAGTTCGTCTGCCGTGATCCACGGCGCTTGGGACCCGATACGCTCGTTGTCCTTTGCTCGCAGACCGGAACCACTAGGGAAACGGTGCGTGCTGCCAATCATGCGCGGGATCGAGGCGCCACGACGATCGGCATGACACTCGACCAAACATCGCCGCTTGCTGGGGCGGTCGACCACCCGGTCGCCTACCAGGCTTCCTACACGACCGGCAAAACAATCGATTCAGCCTACAGCAACTACGGAGTGCTCTACATGGTGCTCGCTGGCCTGATCGACGATCGAGAGAATGCCGGACTGACCGCCGACCTGCTGATCAGCCTCGGCCATCTCCAGCCGGCGATCGATCGTGCGCACCGGATCTATGCCGACCGGTTTCAGGCCTTTGCACCCCGTTTCGCGCCGCGCAAGGCAATCTATACTCTCGCCAGCGGTGCCAGCTATGGCGCGGCCTATTCGTACGCAATCTGCGTCCTGATGGAGATGCAGTGGTACGATTCGCAGGCCATACATGCCAACGAGTTCTTCCACGGGCCTTTCGAGGTGGTGGACGAGGATGCAGGCTTCATTGTGATGTTGGGGCTGGACGAGACGCGGCGCCTCACTGAGCGCGCGCGCGACTTTCTTTTCCAATATGGCAGCCGTGAGAACATCCTGCTTGTGGACGCAACGGAACTCGACCTCATGGGCATGGCAGATCGGATCAAGCCCTATCTCGTGCCCCTGGTCTTCTTCGACACTCTATGGCGGTTTGCCTACAAGCTGGCCGATCTGCGCGACCGGCCGATGCTTGAGGGCCGGCGCTACATGAAGAAGCTGAAGGATTACTAGACCTACCGTTCTTCGCCCAATGTCGGCATTCCCATTCCTCTTCCGCGTAGAAGGAACTCTCCATGACCGCATCCTCAAAGCCGCGCCAGGTGATCGTCGTCGGCGCAGGCATCTTTGGTGTCTCCTCCGCTCTGCATCTTGCTCGTCTTGGCCTCGACGTGACGATCGTGAACGATGGTGCGCCGGCCAATGGGGCCTCGGGCCGTTCACTTTCCTGGCTGAACTCGGCGCGGCGCGCCGACACCGCCTATCATCGCTTGAGGCTCGCTGGCATCGACCGCTATCGCACGCTGGCTGCCACAAAGCCGGAAACGGCATCGTGGCTCCGCTTCGACGGCGGCCTGACTTGGGATGCGGACGAGAACACAAACCAGATCGTCTCGATCTGCCAACTGGAGCAGGATATCGGCTATGACGCCCTGTTGCTCAGCCCGGCGGAAGTTGCCGCCGTGACGCCCGGTGTGAATACCGGTGCGATCAGTCCACAGGGCGCGATCTTCAATCCTGGCGAGGGATGGGTCGACTTGCCCGCTCTGATCGATCGGCTGCTCAAGGAATTCCGCGCCAAGGGCGGCAAGCTTGTCGAGGATGCCGGACGCGTGCGGATTGATATTATGGGGGGCCGCGCTCGCGGCGTCGTCACCGCTGGTGGCGAGCCGCTAAAGGCAGATTCAGTGCTGCTTGCCGTTGGACCAGCCACTCCAGCCGCGCTCGCCGAGATTGGCGTTCATGTCCCCGACGCCACGCCGATTTCGCTGCTCCTGAAAACCCAACCGATCAAGACCGACCTTCGTGCCGTTCTGAACACGCCGCGGGTGGCGGTGCGGCCAACGCCCGATGGTGCGCTTGTTTTGGATTCGGCATGGTCGGAGGAAGAGGTCGTCGCCAACTCGGACGGCACCTACACCGTGCACGACAGGACCGTCCAGGGACTGCTCGACGAAGCCAGTGCAGTGCTCGACGGCAATCCGCGTCTCCAGCTCGCCGCCTACGCCGTCGGCCCGAAGCCTATCCCCCGCGACGGCGAGCCGGTGCTTGGAGAACTCGAGACCGTCCCTGGTCTCCACGTTGCCTTCAGCCACAGCGGCGCCACGCTCGGACTGATTGTCGGCGAGTTGCTCGCCCGCGAGATCGTCTCGGGCAATCCACACCCAATGCTCGCAACCTTCCGCGCCAGCCGTTTCAGCTAAACAGGTGACAAGGGAGCCGCAGCTCCGATGCGGCCGACAGCAGCGACCGATAAAGGAAATGATGCGAGCGGCGTAAACCTTTTTGTCTGACGGGAGTTGTTCGTTCTCCAGATCAGGAGACAGCCATGCGGATGAAATCGGAAATCGCCGGCGAGGCGGCCAAGCAGCGCCACATCCAGCGCAGCATCGATGCAAAGGACAAATCGAGACCCAAAGCCAAACAGCAAGGCGCCATGCAGGCAGGCGCGCGAAATTACCCCGAACCGCCCTTCCCCGAGCAGCACCAGCCAAAGCCTGGGCATGAGTGGGCGATCGAGCCCGCTCCGCTTTACGACGCGCCCTACTACCTCGGATCGAAAAAACTCGACGGCAAAGTCGCCTTGATCACAGGTGGCGATTCCGGCATCGGCCGTTCTGTAGCGGTTTTGTTTGCCCGAGAAGGCGCCGACATTGCGATCGTCTACCTGGCGGAGGACAAGGACGCCCAAGAGACAAAGGAGGCTGTCGAGAAGGAGGGCGCAAGCTGCATCCTGGTGAAGGCCGATGTCAGCAAGCGCGAACATTGCCAGAGGGCGGTGGCGGAGACGGTTGAAAAATTCGGGCGGATCGACGTGTTGGTCAATAATGCGGCTTTCCAGATTCACTCCCAGGATTTCAGCGAACTGACCGAAGAGCATTTCGACACCACGCTGAAGACCAATCTCTACGGCTATTTTCATATGGCTCAGGAGGCCGTGCCGCACATGAAACCCGGCTCGGCCATCATCAACACCGGCTCGGTCACGGGTATCGAGGGCTCGAAGGCGCTGGTCGACTATTCCATGACCAAGGGCGGCATCCATGCCTTTACGCGAGCGCTCTCCGGCAGCCTGATCGGCAAGGGTATACGAGTGAACGCCGTGGCGCCGGGTCCGGTATGGACGCCGCTCAATCCAGCGGACAAGGAAGCAGATGATGTGGCGAAGTTTGGCGCCGACACGCCGATGAAACGACCGGCGCAACCGGAAGAACTCGCGCCCGCCTATGTGTTCCTCGCCTCGCCGCACTGCTCGAGCTACATCACCGGCGAGATATTGCCGGTCGTCGGCGGATATTGACAGAGCGGCTGGTGTGGCGAAGACCAGATGATCCTCACCCGAGCGGTGAAGAAAGCGCGGGCGGAAATGCACGGGCGCATCGATCTCAGCTCTACGCCGTCGGACATGAGTGCTTGCCATTCCAGCCTGTCTTCAAGTCTTTCTTGCCTGCCTCCAATTCGCCCCGATCTTGACAGGGCTGTGCTGCCGTCCGATGCCGTCATCCGTTTTTAACATTCGCCGACTCTTGCCGAAAAAACGAAAGCTCGATGATCCAGGGCAATGCTACCGTAGGCGGTGTGGTACCGATGTTCCTGGCGGACGATGGGTCGACGAAGGAAATCGCCGGCTATGTGTCGGGACTCCTGTTCTACCTCCGAACCAGGCGCGGGTAAGACGGCGTGGCGCATCATCCCTTGGTTTCGATCGTGGTGGCTGCGCGCCAATGGCTTTCACGCGATCATGTCCGAGCAACTGGAATAGTTCATCGCCAACCGTCACCCTTTCGTTGGCCGTCCGGTGCTGATCACGTTCGATGACGGCTTCCAGAACTTTGCCGACCATGCCTGGCCGATCTTGCGCGGGAACGACCTGACCGCGGAAGTGTTCCTGGTGACGGATTTGGTGGGGGAAGTGCCAAGTGGGATGCCGACTGCGGTCCACCGACGCCGCTCATGGACGCCGGGACGGTGCGGCGCCTCGCCGGCGAAGGTGCGTTCTTCGGAGGCCATATGGCGACGCATCGCGCCATCGACGGTCTGTCGAGCTCCGACCTGGCCGCCGAACTTTTGCGCTCACGCATGTTCGTCGAGCGATGGACCGGCCGGCCAACGACGACGTTCGCGGCGCCTTTCTCTGTCACCGACCGGCGGCTTGGCCGGCTGGCCAGGGCGTGCGGCTATCGAACCGGCTTCGGCGGCAGGCACGGGCCGGCGGACCTCGATTGCGATCCAATCGACCTTCCCCGCATCGAGATTCGCGGCGACCGCTCGCTCGATGACTTTGTCGCCATTCTGGAGGCCGCACTCGAATGAGCCGTACAGTCCGGCTTGTCGAGGCCAACGTCTGAATTGCTTCAGCTTTGTTCAGGTCCCGCCGTTTACCGCGTTCACAAGTCTATTGGGCGACTTGGGACACCGCTGACATCAGCTCCCGCGGGCTTGGCGCCCCGAACATGTATCGCCCACCCTCTGGAACCTCCGTGAAGCTCCAGCGAACGATGCCCTGCCGGTCCAGCAGGAACTGACCGATCAGTTGTCCGTGTCCCGTTGCCATCATCTGCTCGTCGGCTTCGGTCACTTCGTAATGGTCCTTCTTGTCGAGGAATGAGCTGGCTGCAAAAGGATCCATTGGACCGGGCATCTCGCCTGGCATATCGACCCGCATAGCCATCGCCGTTGCCATCGAAACCTTGTAGGGCCAGCTCGTTTCGTCTTGGGTGAATTCGAGATTGGGCAGTCCAAAGGCACGATGTGAAGCGCGCTCAGGGTCGGAGGCCGCGAGCAGGTTCGGCATCGGGTGGTAGCGGAAATAGAGACGTGCCCGCTCGATGGGCGTGTTGACCACCGTCAGGCTCCCGACGCCCTTTTCACGCAGCTCCGGATCGAGCCGCGCCTGGGCGGCGATATGGCGCCGGCAAAACGCACAATGCAGACCTCGAAACAGGCCGACCAGCACGGGTTTTTGTCCGCGAAAGTCGTCCAGCGCGATCTTGCCTTCCTGGGTAATGGCGTCGAGTACAACATTCGGCGCACGGTCGCCCGGTTGAAGCGGCACCAAGTCACTCTGCGCGGACATTTGCAACCTCCAACCCCGGCTAGTCGAGAAAAGGCAGCACCACAAGCGCTTCCGGGTCGAGCCCGTGCTGGGCGCATATACCCTGCGCCAGGGAAAAGTAGCGTTCGGCCTCGATCAGATTGTCGAGGTCGAGATTAAGCGTTGCGAGGCCATCATAGCACGGAAACAGCAGTTGGGGGTCGCCCGTTTCGCGGGCTACGTCCAGTGCTTCGTGGAACAACCCAACCGCCAGCTCCGGGCGGCTGTTGCACTGGTGGATCTGCCCAAGCACGATCAACGGCACCGGCAGGTGCTCACGCTGGTCGAGCGCCCGGTCGATCTCGATGGCCTTCTCGGCAGCGGGCACGCCCTCCGTCGGACAGCGATCCGTGAAAGTACAACAAGCGACCGCCAGATTGGCGAGGAGGCGCGCCTGGAAACCCAAATCACCAATACGACGCGCCACTTCAAGACCGCGCCGACAGACCTCCATCGCCTGTGCCGGATCGATGGTCGTATAAAGCACGCCGAGATTGGTATAGCCGCGGCAGGCCGCGCCCGGCAGGCCGGCGGCTTCGGCCAATTCAATGCTACGCTCAACCTGACGCACGGCTTCATGGTTTCGCCCAAGGCGAGCCAACGCAACAGCCTTGGTATTGAGTGCCTCGGCGGTCACAAGAGTGGCATCGCGCCCTGCCTCGGAGACATGCTCCGTTGTCAGATCGCGTACGCAATCCAGCGCCGCGTCTGCCCATTTTGCCGCGAGAGCGTTATCTCCGCCACGGAACGCCTGTCGGCCACGTTCTTGCCAGAGATGCGCCTGCTCGACCGGGGCATCCGCCCCATCGAGGAGCGCTGCCGCTTCAGCATAGCGGGATTCTGCGTTGTCCCGCTTGCCGACGTCCCAGAGCAGCCGACCGATCTTACGCAAAACTCGTGCCGAAGCGATATGGTTGGCCGACTCGCGATATGCCTGCAACACCGTCTCGTAGTGGTGGTGCGCGATCTCGCGGCGGCCTAGCGGGCCGCTCAAATCGGCAATGCACTCTGCAATAGCCAGTTTGAGCGGTGCCTGCCCGGTCGTGCCCAGCGCAGTCAGCGCTCGCTCGTAGAAACGAAGGGCGTCGTCGTTGGCATATATCATGCGGGCGCGATCGCCCGCTGCCTGCAGGTAGTGCGCGCCCTTCTCCCGCTCGGCGCTCTGTGCGAAATGATGACCGAGCACGGTCAAATCCTCGAGCCGTTCCGGCTTGTCGCCGCAAAGTTGCTCCAAGGCAGCACCGACTCGCCCGTGGATGTCGGTCCGGCGTTGCAGGAGCAGATTCTGGTAAATCACGTCCTGCAGCAACGTTTGCGTAAAGCGGTAGCTTTGCGACGAGACCGAGCCTGATCCGGCAACTTCCTCAATGATTTCCGCATCGCAAAGCAGTTCGCAGCCGGTTTCCAGCTTGCCGGGGTCGGCGGTCACGGATCTCAGAAGTGTGGCATCGAAGCGCGGGCCGATTACCGCGGCTTCCTGGGCCAACCGGCGCACCTCTTGAGGCAGCCGGTCGACGCGAGCAAGCAACATTGCCTGGATAGTGGCGGGAATGCCGGTTGCGACTTCGCCTGCCACAGTCCGCCATTGCTGACCATCGCGCATCAGTACACCGCGATCGACAAGGCCGCGAACGATCTCCTCTACGAAAAGGGGGTTGCCGCCCGCGCGCTCGAGGATCTGGTCGAGAAGCCCGCCTGCGGAGTTTACCCAGCTCTCGCCGAAAAGCGCCGCCAGCAGGGTGCGTCCGTCATTGTTGTTGAGCGGCGAAAGCCTGAGCGCTGTGTGACTGACCCGACTTGAGTCGAGCTGGCCGTGGTCCGATGCCGGACGATGCGTGACCAGCAACATCAAGCGCGTACGTTCCAACCTGTCCATTACGAAACGTAGCGCCTCGAGCGACACGGCGTCGGCCCAGTGCAGGTCTTCGACGACAATCAACAGCGGCGACAACGCAAGCCGCCGTTCGATGATTGTGCGGACTGCGTAGAGAATTTGCCGCCGCAACTGCTCTGGCTCGACATGCTGCAAGGTGGCATCGGGGTCGCCAAGGCCAAGCACATGGTAGAGCAAAGGCATCAGCCGCTTCGCCTCCTCGCCCTGCAGGCCGAGATCGCCAAGCAAGCCTGCGAGCTTGCCGCGCATTTCGTCCCCACTGTCGTTTTGCATCATCCCGGCAGCGCTGCGCACCACTGCGCCCAAAGCGCCAAATGATTGTTCGCCCAGCGGTGAGCATGTGACCCGCCGTACGGCGACGCTGCGAAAACGATCCTCGTCGCCGACGCGGGCCACGAACTCCTGCACCAGCCGCGATTTCCCGATACCGGCTTCTCCGACGAGGCGGACAAGTTGGGCCGAGCCGCCACACGCCTGGTCGAGGCTCGCCAGCATTCTATCGAGCTCCGCACCACGACCTATCATCGGCGCACTGAGGCCGAGCGCCTCGAGCCCACGTGCTGCACGCGGCGCCGCAAGCGGTGCATCCAGTCGATGGACGAGCACGCTGCCAGCCTTGCCGCGAAACACGACATCACCCAGCGACTCGTAAGAGAAAGCATGCCGGGTCAACCTGTGAGTGAGCTCGCCTACCAGCACCTCACCCGGTGCGGCCAGCGATTGCAGTCGTTGCGCCGTATTCACGGTGTCGCCGGTCACCGAGTAGGATTTGGCGGTGCCGATGCCCAATCCGCCGGTGACGACCGGACCCGTGTTTATGCCGATGTGGAGCAACAGAGGCGAGCCGGAGTGAGGGGCGCTTTCGCCGAGCCGCGCCGTCCGGGCGATCATGTCGAGAGCGGCGCGAAGCGCACGTTCGGGATCGTCCTCATGCGCGACCGGTGCACCGAACAAAGCGAGCAGTGCATCGCCGATGAATTTGTCGACGAAACCACCAAAGTTTCGCACGGCCGCCGTCAATTCCTTGAACAATTCGTTCTGCAGCGTTTGCATGACCTCGGGGTCGAGCTGCTCACTGAGTGTCGTGAAGCCGCAAAGGTCGGCGAACAGCACCGTCACCGTCCGGCGATCGGCGTCGGAGACAGGATGCAGCCCTTCTTCGCTTTCGATGTTCGAAAGCAGCGACGGGGTTCGAGAAGGCGGCACAATGGTCCGGCTTGGTGTCGGGCCAGGCCGTTCGACGGCTTTTGCGTGCGCACCAACGCTTGCCCCACATTTCGGACAGAACTCGAAATCAGGCGCACAGGGATAGCCGCAACTGGCGCATGGCACGGGCTGGCGCCTGCCACACCTCGGACAGAAGGCGTAACCGCCCTCAATCTCGAAACCGCAGCCCGAACAGTCCATGGAACAGACCTCGCTAGGGGCCGTGACGGCATGATCTCGCTGCGTACACACCGCCACGGTCTCACAAGGATGAACCGATCGCCGTCGGCCGGCAAGCGGCAGCGCAAATGGGCATCGAACGATCCGTGTGGATCCGGCAACGGAGCGCTGCGCATCGGGCGGCTGCGTGGCCGCCGTTTTTGCGAAAGTTCCCTCCTGCCTCCGTGTTCCTGCTATCGTGGAGATGAGGAAACGGACCCATGAACGAGAATCGTAGGCTAGTCGCAATCCTGGCTGCGGATGTGGTCGGATACAGCAGACTCGCAAGCGCGGACGAAGATCGTACGTTGGCGAGGCTGCGGACACTGCGTAGCGACCTGATCGATCCGACTATCGCCGTGCACAACGGGCGCGTCATCAAGCGCACAGGCGATGGGGCGCTGGTCGAGTTTCGCAGCGTGGTAGACGCCGTGCGCTGTGCCGTCGAGGTGCAGAACGGCATGGTCGAGCGCAATGCCGGCGTGTCGCAGGACCGCCGTATCGAGTTCCGGATCGGCATCCATCTGGGTGACGTCGTCGAGGAAAGCGACGGCGATCTGATGGGCGACGGCGTCAACATCGCCTCGCGCCTGGAGGGCGTCGCGGCGCCGGGCGCCATTTGCCTGTCAGAAGATGCCTATCGCCAGGTCAAGGCGAGGCTCGATCTCTCCGTCAACGATCTCGGCGACACCAAGCTCAAGAACATCGCCGAGCCCATCCGGGTCTATTCGCTGCAGGTCGGCACCGCCGGGGCCAAGGTGCCCGCGACTTCGGATACCGCGGCGGTCCGGCCTGCGGCGGCAGCGCCGCCGAAGCTGTCGATCGCCGTCCTGCCGTTCGCCAACATGAGCGGCGACGCCGAGCAGGATTACTTCGCCGACGGTATCTCGGAAGATATCATTACGGCGCTGTCGAAGCTGTCGCAGCTGTTCGTCGTAGCCCGCAATTCGTCGTTCACCTTCAAGGGCCAGAACGTCCATGTGCAGGAGGTGGGCACGAAGCTCGGCGTCCGGCACGTGCTGGAGGGCAGCGTACGCAAGTCGGGCAACAGGGTGCGCATCACCGCGCAGCTCATCGATGCAACCTCGGGCGGCCATCTTTGGGCGGAGCGGTTCGATCGCGACCTGACCGATATCTTCGCAGTGCAGGATGACGTGACGCAGCACATCGTCGGCGCGCTCGCGGTCAATTTGGCGGATGGCGACCGGCAGCGGCTGGCGCCCGAGCACACCCACAATGTGGAGGCTTATGATTGTTTCCTGCGAGGCCGGGAGCTGTGGCACCGGCTGACGAAGGAAACGAATATTGCCGCCCGTGACGTTCTGAAACGTGCCGTGGAACTGGACCCGAATTTCGCTTCGGCGCACGCCTTTCTGGCTCTCACTCATGGGCTCGACTATTTGAACAGGTGGAGTGCCTCGCCGCCGAGATCGATGGAGCAAGCTGCCGAGATTGCGACGCGGGCCGTAGCAGTGGATGATGGCGACCCCTTGGCACATTGGGCGCTCGGTCTGGTCTACCTTTACACACGTCGGCACGACGGAGCCATCAGCGAGGCTGAGCGCGCGATAGTCCTCAATCCGAACTTCGCCGAAGCGCACGTAAGCCTGGGCGAGGCGCTCCACTATTCGGGTAGATCCGAGGAGGCGCTACAGTGGTTCGAGCGCGGCGCGGCCTTGAACCCCTATTTTCCGGACGTGCTCCTGCATTTCCAGGCGTTGGCATGGTTTCAGCTGGAAAAGTACGAAACGGCCGTCGACTTGTTGCAGCAGCGGTTGAGCCGCAATCCCATCAGCGACGTCTCGCGCGCGCTTCTAGCCGCCAGCTACGGCCATCTGGGCCGTTTCGACGAGGCCCGTGCGGCATGGCAGGAGGTACTCCGCGTCAATCCCGACTATTCGCTGGAATACCGCCGCAAGATCTTGCCCTACAAGAACCCTGCCGATTTCGAGCTCGTGGTGGACGGGCTGCGCAAGGCCGGAATCGTGCAGTGACCGGCGAGGTCATGTCCGGATGAGGCCTTGAGGCTCAGGTATCACTGCCCGGCCGACCTTGCGCCATCGGGGGTTTTCGCGAACCAGTTTAAGGTCGTCGGTCGTCTCGGCGAATGTCCGCAAACGGTATTGCCGGAGCAGGTCCGGGAAGAGCGCCCCTTCCGGCAGGCCGGCAAGCTGCTCGCGGACCGAGATCTTTTCATCGATGACCCCCATGCCCCAGGCATTTTCCCGAACCTGCAGTTCCGCAGCCAGATCGCGCTCTTCCGGCGCGTTTTCATCCAGCACGGCCAGCAGGATCGAGTGGAAAAGCGCTACATAACCAATCTGTCTCAGGCCGCCCACAACCCGCACGCGCGGCAATATGGCAAGAACGAGGAACATCAGGAACAAGTTCGGCAGCAGCACGCCGTCCAGCAGCGCCTGCCTGAGATGCGGCCGCTCGAACGGGATGCAAAGGCCATTCGGCCTGTCAGGCTCGACCAGTCTCCCGTTGTCGAGGACGAGCTTGCGCACGCGCTCCTCGCGGATGCCCCAGAAATAGTCCGTCGCATTGGGCAGGAATCTGCCAAACGGGCTCGATGCGGCCTCTTGCAAGGCATGGTCGAGACGCTGGCGTCTTGCGGGCTCGATGAGCAGCCTGGAAAGAAGGTTGCCGTCGGATTCCAGATGCCGCGCCATGGCAGCGCCGGCGAGCCGATCGTTGATGAAAACCGGCAGGGCCATGCCAGAACGGTCCCAATTGGCGAACAGATCCTCGTTGAGGGCTGTCAGTGCATCGGCGGCGGTTCCAAACACCTTGTCCTGACTGGCAAGCAGTGTGCCCAGCCAGCGGCTGGCATCCGTTTCATCGCCCACCGCTTCGAGCCCGCGCTTGTTGAGGGAGACGGGACCGGCCACGCAGGCGCTTTTGCGGCACAGTTTGTGGCGCCCCATGCCAAACAGGTTGACCTTGGCGTCGCCGACATCGAGCCATCCCGGCCCCTCCCGGCCAATCGTCTCCATGGTCATCGTCGTTCCCATGAAGCCGACAAACGCGGACAGTCCGTTTTCGACCGCGCCGAGCCAGGCAAGCAGCAGGGCATCGAAGGTGATCCGGTCCATCAGAAGCAGGCAATGCAGGCCGGACTGAATCACCGGTCTGTGCTCGAACTCTTCGAGGACCTTGCCGGCCTCCTCAGGTTGCATGACCGCACCGAGGCGCTGATGCAGGACTTCACGCAGGATCGAGCGGGCAGCGATCGCCGGGCCGGATGCAGGCCTTGCCACCGGCCGCCACAGATGGCGGGCATAGTCGGAAACCGGTGCATTCCAGTTCAGCTCGATGTCACGCACGACTTCCGGGCAGAGCAGCGACAGCACAGCCAGAATTTCCGCCGGAGGCGTAAGGGTTCGGTCAAAGGCGGCGGTCATTGGTCCCGTCTAGCCGCTTGTGGTGCAAACGCCAAGGGAAACAGCGAGGCCTAGAACCGCAGCCGGGCCATGCTCAGGAGGTCGTGGTACTGCCCGTCGGTAAAACCGGCCTTCACATGCCGACCTTCGACCTCGAAGCCGTGGCTTGTGTAGAGACGGATAGCCGGTTCGTTGTCGGCATAGACGGCCAATTCGATCCGCTTCAGGGCCCTCCAGTTGTCGGCCACGTCAAGCAGCGCGCCAAGTATGGCAGAGCCGATGCCCTTGCCGACAAAGGCATCGTCGAGGCCGATATTGATCTCGCCGATATGCGAACGGCGCGGCGAACCCTGCACGACCAAGCTGCCATGGCCGACGACCTTGCCGTCCAACTCCGCAACGATCCAGGTGGTTTCCTGGCCGGACTTGGCGATGCGCCGCTCCATCTGCTCCACCCTCTCGAAGGGCATCCTGAACGTGCCCCAGCGGAAGCCCGGCATGTTGAAGATGGCGCAAAGCGCCTCCGCATCGCTTGGCCGGACGGATCGGAGCAGCGGCTCGATTTTCTCGGAGGATGGCGAGGTCGTGCTGGTCATGGCGTTCCGGCAAAGGCAATCGGCCCGCCACGATGTACCGGACTTCACCTGAAAATCCAGCCGTCTCTGCAATCCATGATGCCGATTGCGCCAAGATACCGTTAGATGGCGTAGAGTTTGAAGACGCCGCTGATGCAGTGTGGTGCCGCTTGTGGCCAGTGAAATCCGCCGCACGGAATTGAACTGTCACCAAGCTTATCTATTCGAATGGCGGTACGGTCCATTTCGAAGTAAAATGGAACACTCGGACCAAAGGGCGGTCTGGTCAACACGCCTTGGGGCGCATTTTCCGGAGCCTGCACCATGAACGAAGCTCAGGATCTGTTTTCGCTTCTGCGGCAATCGACCGATGTCGATCCGAGGGCAATCGACGCGATTGAGCGAACCATCGCCGAGGCAGGAGACCGCGAACTTTGCCGCATCAATGCGCCAGCCTTCGCCAGCAAGCATGGCCTCGACGAGGAGCGCGCCATAAGCGCCTTTCTGCATGCGGCGCGGGTGGGCATCTTCGACATTTCCTGGAACGTCCTGTGCCCCGGCTGCGGCGGCGTGCTCGACACCAACGCCACGCTGAAGACCCTGCAGAAGGACGAATACACCTGCACGCTGTGTTCCGAGGGATATTCGCCGACGCTCGACGAGATGGTCGAGGTGACATTCACCGTCAGTCCCCGCATACGCAGGATTGCCGCCCACAACCCACACGAGCTGCCGTTGATGGAATATTTCCGCCAGATCTACTGGGCGTCCGGCGTCGATCTGCCGGATGAGGATTTCGCGAAAAAGATGGAAGAGATCTCACTGGAGGATATCGAGCTTGCGCCCGGTGAAAAGGCGGTTCTGCCGGTACAGCTGCCGCCCGAATTCGTAATCGTCTTCGAGCCGGTCACCCATTCAGTGCAGTTCATCGACGGGAAGGGTGAACCAACAAAGGAGCGCCGCAGCCTTTCTTTGGTCTTCGACCGCGATCATGTCCAGAGCCAGACGCTGGAGATGCAACCCGGCCCGTTGCGCATTTCGCTGGAAAACAGGACCGACACCCGCGTGCTGCCGACGGTCTTCATCGCCGGCAAGGCATTGCATGATTTGCTCGGCAAACGCCGGCCCTTCCTCACCGCCAAGCGCCTGCTCACCAACCAGACGTTCCGCGATCTCTACCGCGCGGACACGCTCGACATCGACCAGCGCCTGAAGATCACCAGCCTGACCTTCCTGTTCACCGACCTGCGCGGATCGACCGCGCTTTACGAGCGGGTGGGCGATCTTTCGGCCTTCGATCTGGTGCGCGAGCATTTCCAGGTTCTGCACGAGATCGTCGCGGCCGAGGCAGGCGCGGTGGTGAAGACGATCGGTGATGCGGTGATGGCGACCTTCGCGACGCCTGATCGTGCGATTGCCGCGGCCCTCAGGATTCGCGAAGCCATGCGTGGGCTCAACGAAAAGAGCGGGCGCGAGGACCTGCTGCTCAAGATCGGAGTCCATGCCGGTCCCTGCATCGCCGTGTCCATGAACGAGCGACAGGACTATTTCGGCCAGACGGTCAACATAGCCTCACGGGTGCAGAACCTTGCCAATGCACAGGCGATCTTCGCCACTCGTGCGGTGGTCGACGACACTCTCACCGCCGATCTGTTGCACAGAAACGCGCTGACGCCCGTGCCCCACGAGGTCTCGCTGCGCGGTATTGAGCGAGAAATAGCGATATACACGATCCCCTGAGGGCTTGGGTCGCCTCGGTCCTTACACGCGCCTGCAGATAAAATACCGATCGGCCGGCACCGAAGGCGGCGGCATGAGGCGTTGCAACAGCGGGTGATCGAGCGGCGTGCCGCTGACCGCGATGCCGCCGACGCGAAGCAGGCGTGCGGTCAGATCGGGAAGCCAGGTAGCGGTCACCGCATCGCGATCTTGATAGCCGGTGCCGATGTCGGCATGGACAAGAGCGGCGTCAATGCCAATGAACCTGCCCGCCGTCTCACGTATTTCGCCGAGCACGAGGTTTTCAGCTTCGGGAATTGAACTGGAGTGCGCGGCTAGCGCGCGGTCGAACGCCACGATCCGGCGTCCGGGCAGGCGCTCGCGCAGGTGGTGGTACGTCCGGCCATTGCCCAAGCCGAGTTCGAGCACGGGACCCTCGATCTTGGCCACCTCCGCGCAGACCTGATCGAGAATGTCGCGCTGTGCGGTCATCCTGCGGATGAAACTCTCGAGGCGACTCATATGCGTTAGTGTGTCCTGAACCAGCTCAAAAAATCGGCAATGCCCGCGACCGGAACGGTTCGCGGGTGAAAGCCGGGCGCGACGTATTAAACCCGGATCGAGCCTCGCCGCATATAGAGGCGAACGACGAACACTGCAATGAACCGAACAGGCTGCCTACAAGGATCATACCGGTGGGGGTGGCGGCGCGGCGCGCGGCGGAATAGCGATGTCACTTGTAGGGGTCCGCGGCGTCCCGCAAGCCGTCGCCGAGGAAGTTGAACGCCAGGATGACGAGAATGACGGGGAGCATTGGCAAAAGCAGCCATGGATAGAACGCGATCACATTGACGCTGCGCGCCTCGGTTAGCAGGATGCCCCAGCTGGTTGTCGGCGCCCTCAGGCCGAGCCCGAGGAAGCTCAGCGCCGTCTCGCCCAGGATCATTCCGGGTATGGAGATCGTCGCCGTCGCGATCAGATGCGATATGAAGCCGGGAATGAGGTGCCGCCGGATAATGCGGCTGCTGCTGGCGCCCATCAACTGCGCGGCCAGAACGTAATCCTCCTCACGCAAGGCTAGAAGCTTTGAACGCACGGCCCGCGCCAGTCCGGTCCAGTGGAGCAGCCCGAGGATGACGGTGATGCCGAAATAGATCAGGATCGGACTCCAGGTTATCGGCATGATCGCCGCCAGAGCCAGCCATAGCGGAATGCTGGGGATCGATTGCAGAACTTCGATTATCCGTTGCACGATCAGGTCGAAGATGCCGCCGTGATAGCCGGCCAGTCCTCCGATGACTATGCCGAGCAGGAAGCTGAAACTGATGCCGACGAGGCCGATTGTCAGTGAAATGCGTGCGCCATAGATGATGCGCGAGAACACATCGCGGCCCAGCCTGTCAGTGCCGGCCAGAAAGAGTTGGCCGTTTTCGGCAGGGCAAACAAAATGCCTGTCACCTTCGATCATGCCCCAGAACCGGTAACTGTCGCCCTTGCAGAAGAAACGGATCCGCTGAACATCATCCTGTTTGTCGACGTAGTTCCGCTTGAGCGTGTCCATGTCCAGCATCATCTGGCGGCCGTAGACGAACGGCCCGATGAACTGGCCGTTGTGGAACAGGTGCACCCGCTGCGGCGGCGAATAGATATAGTCCATGTTGCGCGTGTGCAGATTGTAGGGTGCCAGGAACTCGCAGATCAGTATGCTGAAATAAAGCGCCGCCAGGAATATGCCTGACATAAGGGCAAGCCGGTGCCGTCGGAATTTCCACCACATCAGCCGCAACTGCGACGCCTGAAAGACCTTCGACTGCTCCGGAGTCATCGCCTCGACCGACTGCAGGTCAAAGGGCTCTATGGAAACGTAGTGTTGCAGAGGGGCACCCGGAGCAGGCAGCGGGGATTGCGTGTTCATTTGGTGCTGCCGCCCTGCAAACGAATTCGTGGATCGAGCAGCGCCAGCGCCAGGTCGGAAATCAAAACGCCGATGACCGTCAGGAAGGCGAGGAACATCAGGAACGATCCTGCCAGATACATGTCCTGGCTTTGCAGCGCCTTGATCAGCATCGGCCCGGTCGTTTCCAAAGACAGCACGATCGCCGTGATTTCGGCACCGGAGATGATGGCCGGCAGGATTGAGCCGATGTCTGAAATGAAGAAATTGAGCGCCATGCGCAGCGGATATTTGACCAGCGCCTTGAAGGGATGAAGGCCTTTAGCGCGCGCGGTCACGACATATTGCTTGTGTAGTTCATCGAGCAGATTGGCGCGTAGCCGCCGGATCATGCTGGCCGTGCCCCCGGTGCCGATGATCAAGACCGGGATCCAGAGATGGGCGAGGATCGACTTCGCCTTGGCCCAGCTCATGGGCTCGCCGAGATATTGCTGGTCCATAAGATGGCCGATGGACGTGCCGAACCAGATGTTGGCGAAATACATCAGGATCAGCGCCAACATGAAGTTCGGAATGGCGAGGCCGAGAAGGCCGAAGAAAGTCAGGCCGTAGTCGCCCCAGCTGTATTGATGCGTGGCGGAGTACATGCCGATCGGAAAGGCGATGAGCCAGGTGAAGATGATCGTGACGAACGAGACCAGCACGGTGAGCCACATTCGGTCCCCGACGACGTCGCGAACCGGCAGCTCATATTCGAAGGAATAACCGAAATCGCCATGCAGCATCCCGCCTACCCAGTAGAAGTAGCGAACGATCGGCGGCTTGTCGAAACCATATTCCTTCCGCATCATATCGATGCGGTCGGAATCCACCGCTTCGCCTTGAGCCTTAAGCTCGGCAACGTAGCTGTCGAAATAGTCGCCGGGGGGGAGTTCGATGATCGTGAACACCAGCGCCGATATGACAAGCAGCGTTGGAACCATTACGGCGATGCGCCAGACAATATATCGAAGCACGCTCAGGACTCTCCAAGCCAGAATGCATCCGGCATGTAGACACCGAAATATGCTGTCGGGTCGTAGCCGTAGAGCGCCTTGTCAGGCAGATTGCGCAGCCGCGAGGACGCCAGAATCGGCTGAGACGTTCCGTTCACCGTGCCGATCGAAAACACCTGGTCAGTGTAGATCGACAGCATCGAATTCCAGATTTCGGCGCGTTCCGTGGCTTCGGTCGATGCGTTCCAGCGCTTCAGCAGAGCCATCAAGTCGACCACAGCTGGAAGATCGGGCGCTTCACCGAGCGTGCCGTGAGACAAGTAGTGGGCCCCCCAGAGCGGCCATTGCAACTGGTCGTCGGTGGTGGGGGCCAACTGGTACGGGTTCATGTCGGCGGTCGGCACGCCATTGTCGATGCCCGACCATATCGACATCATGATCTGGCCGCCAAGCGCGCGGCTGCGGAATATGTCGCGCTGCGAAGTCCGGATGAACAGGGCGATGCCGATCTTGCGCCAGTGATCGGTGATGAGCTCGAGCGCGTCGGTTTCCAGCGTACTTTCGCCGGCTGTTTCCACTATGATCTGCGCCGGGCGTCCATCGGGAAGTATCCGCAGGCCGTCATCGTCATGCGTCTGAAGCCCGACCTCGTCGAGCAGGGCATTGGCCAGGTCAGGATCATGGGCGACCCAGGCCTTCGCGAATTCCGGCCGGTAGAGCGGGCTTTCAGGCAAGACCGTATCGGCACTTTCCTGCGCCAATCCGTAGAACACGGCCATATTGATCTCGCGCCTGTCCACGGCGAGCGAAAGTGCGCGGCGCACGCGCACGTCACGAAGAAGGCCACGCCACACCTGGTCGGAACAATTCAGATTGGGCAGCAGCGCCAGCCGCGAGCCCTGTGTGCGTTTCCAGAGATGCATCTTCACCGGATAGCGCTTCTCCGCATCCCTCAGGAAGGCATAATCGGTGAAGTCAATTCCCATGCATTGCAGGTCGCTCTCGCCCGCACCGGTCTTGGCTGAAATGATCTCCGACGAACTGACATTCATGACAATCCTGTCAATATAGGGCAATTGCCGGCCATTCTCATCCATTCGATGGAAGAACGGATTTCGCTCGAAGACGAACTGCTCAGCCGGCGGCTTCGTCCGGTTCTGCCAGGGATCGAGCGTCGGCAGTTCCGGGTTCTCCGGGCGATATTGGCGCGACATCCGGATATGCAGGAGCGTCCATTTCTTGGCCCGGTTCTCCTTCATCAGGCCGGCTAGCCGGAATGGATCCTGGTATTTTCTGTGGAACTGCTTGAGATAGGCGGCCGGCAGGACAAGCGATAGCGGCGAAGCAGCGGCGAGCTTGGGCAGGAAATCGGGATTGGGCGCGTCCCAACTATAGCGGACCGTTAACGGATCGACGATCTCGAAGCGTGGCGGCTTGCCGTCGGCCATCAGGGCCGGGGGGAGCCCGCCTTGCGAAAGCTCTTTGTTCAGCCAGACATCTTCCCAGCAATAGCGAAAATCCTCCGGCGTCAGCAGACTGCCGTCAGACCATTTATGTCCTTCCCGTATCTTGAAAGTGAAGACGCGACCATCCGATACGTTGAAACTTTCGAGAATGTCGGCTTGCAGTTCAAGCTTTTCGTCATAGCCGACCAAGCGAGCATATCCATAGATCGTCATCAGCCGGATGTCTTTCTGGCTACCGATGATCGTGCGCAGCGTGCCGCCATACTGGCCGGGCTGCCGGCCCATCGCGGCGAGATTCAGCGCGCGCGGGCTCTTGGGCAAGCGTTCGGCAAGTACCGGCAGCGCCTTGGCCTTCAGCTGGGGCTGAAGAAATTCCGGCTCCAGATCGCCGGCGCGCGACGTGCTCGGCAGAAACGCCGAAGCCATGAGTCCAAGGACGGTGCGCCGGCTGATCAATGGCGCAGCTCGCTGACATCGGCCGAACGACGGGCCAGCACGAGATGGCCGCCGCCAAGATCGAGCGGCGACAGCGTATTCTCCTCGCCCTCGTCGCGGAATTGCGGTCCCCAAGCGCTGGTGTCGGACGCGCCGCCGAGCTTCAGCGTCTTGAAATCCATCGGCCTGTCGAGATCGGGGAAAGGCACCGCGGCGACCAGTGAGCGCGTGTAGGGGTGGACCGGTTTCCTGAGCAGAATTTCGCGCGGCGCAAGCTCGACGATACGCCCGCCGCACATCACCGCGATGCGGTCCGCCATGTAGTCCACCACCGCCAGGTTGTGGGATATGAACAGATAGGTCAGGCCCAGTTCCTTCTGCAGGTCCTTCAGAAGGTTCAGGATCTGCGCCTGGACAGAGACATCGAGCGCCGAAACCGGCTCGTCGCAGATCAGGAGTTCAGGCCCCAGCGCCAACGCGCGCGCGATGCCGATACGCTGACGCTGCCCGCCGGAGAAACTGTGCGGATAGCGCTTGATGAAGCGCGGATCGAGCCCGATTGCCTGCATCAGGCTCTTGACCGTGGCGAGTCGGGACGCGGCATTGCCACGTTGATGGATTTCCAGCGGCTCGCTCAAAATGTTCTCCACCGTCATGCGGGGTGAAAGCGACGAAACCGGGTCCTGGAAGATCATCTGGATTTTCGCGCGCAGTGTGCGCAACGCGTCCTCCTCTGCCTTTAAGACGTCGATCGGCCCATTGCGGCCGTTGAAGGTCACAGAGCCGCCGCTGGGGGTGACGGCCCGCATGAGAATCTTGCTGACGGTGGTTTTGCCGGAGCCGCTTTCGCCGACCAGACCCAAGCACTCTCCCCGCCTGATATCGAAGCTCACACCGTCCACGGCGCGAACAGAGGTTTGATGATCCCCGCCGAACCATCCGGACTTGCGGATGGTGAAGACCTTTTTCAGGTCCCTCACCGACAATAGGATGTCGTCCGGCCCTTTCGATGCCGGCGCCGGCTGCTTGCCGAGCAGGTTCCCGACATTCACCGGCACCTCGCGAAGCGCCTTCAGTCTTTCGCCGGGCTTCAGGTCAAAATGCGGAACGGCTGCCATCAGACCCTTCAGGTAAGGGTGACCCGGGCGGCGGAATATCGCCTCGACAGGTCCCGCTTCCATGATCTCGCCATGGTACATGACCACCACCTCGTCGGCGACATTGGCGACCACGCCGAGGTCGTGCGTGATCAGCAGCATCGCCATGTTCAGCTTGGTCTGAAGCCCGCGCAGCAATTGCAGGATTTGCGCCTGGATGGTGACGTCCAGCGCGGTCGTCGGCTCATCGGCGATCAACAGGGCGGGCCTGCAGATAAGAGCCATGGCGATCATGGCGCGTTGACGCAATCCTCCTGAAAGTTCAAAGGGATACATGTCGTAGGCGCGCTTGGGATTGGGAAAGCCGACAAGGCTGAGCATTTCCTCGGTCCGCGCCTTGCGCTCCGCCCGAGCTAGAGGCGTATGAATTTGCAGGGATTCGCTGACCTGGTTGCCGATCGTGTGCAGCGGCGACAGCGATGTCATCGGCTCCTGAAAGATCTTGCCGATACGGCTGCCTCTCAACGCCCGGATTTCGGGTCCATCACGCGACATCTGCAGGATATCCTGCGTCGTGCCCGGCTTTTCAGGATCGGAAAACAGGATACGGCCGCGAACATGGGCAGTGTTCGGCAAAATGCCCATCACTGCCTGGCTGAGAACCGATTTTCCGGAACCTGACTCGCCCACAAGCGCGGTAACCCTGCCGGGCAGGACACGAAGATTCGCGCGCCTGACGGCACGCAACGGCCCACCGATAATGGCAAAAGAGATGCCAACATCTTCGATCCGCAGCAGATCAACACCCGAATTCATGCGCACCAGGCCCACTCTGGCGGCCTGCCGGGCGGCAGGGCCAGTAAACGAGACTATCGCATTGCCAGCCTAGAGCAACTTGGATTCGAAACGATCGCCAGTTCCCTGGCGGAACCGTGACCGGACTGCATGCCAAAGGCGTTCGGATCAGAGTGCGGCTACTGGATCTTCCTGGTGTCACCCGTCGACACCCGCGCGGCATCGCGATGAAGCAGCATGACCTGCTCGGCGTCCGACATTCGGTCGTAAATCGTCTCCAGCGCACCGTCCTCATCGAGCGCAAGAGCACCCGACAGATCGGGGGCAAGCACCGTCAGCTTATGCTTGATGCCCGGCAACTGCTCCTTGCCGAGCGTCAACCAACTGTTGGCGCCGCAGTAGCCGGCGAAGTCTTCGCTGGCGAGAACGCTGTGCGGATATTTCTTGGTCAGGGTCTGGAGGCGCTGGACCTCGTTTACAGCCGAGCCGAAGACAGAGAATGTGAGCCGGTCGGTAAGCCCGACATTGCCGAACATCACATTACCGATATGCAGGCCGATACCAAACTGTATGTCGCTCAACCCTCGCTCCTTTCTGCGCAGATTGAGATCCATCATGCGCGCGGAGGCCTTGTGCGCGGCCGCAAGAGCGGCTTGGCAGGCGACCTCGGACTGCGAGCGGTGTCTTTCGCAAGGGTAGACGGCAATGAAGCCGTCACCTATGAAACTCATGATCTGCCCACCTCTGCGATTGAAAGGTGCAGCAACGGCGTCGAAAAATTGGTTCAGCGTATCAATATAGATTTCGCGGCCCGAGGTTTCGGCAAGCCTAGACGACCCACGCATATCGGCCATCACCAGTGCGGCCCGGATTGTATCGCCCTCGCCTCGCCTGATCTGACCGTCAAGCACGCGCCTGCCGGCGTCGCCGCCGAGATAAGTGGTCATCATGTTGTCGGCGAGCTTGGTGAGCACCGCCATCTTGGTTGCGATCGCGAGATGGCTCTGGATGCGCAGCAGCGCCGAAATCATGCTGTCGCTGAAGCCCGCGGCACTGTCGGTGGACCAAGACCCCAGCATGCCCTGACTGGCGTTGCCGCTGAAGGGATGGACGAAAGCCATGTAATCGGTGATGCCCATAAGCCTGAGTTCATCGAAAACAGGAAACTCCGACGGCACCGAAGGGTCGAGCCGACGTCGCAGATGCTCGAGCTTATTGCTGAGCAGATAATAGTATGGGCTGGTCAGAAATCTGTCGGACGGCGCGCCGGCCTTGTTGCGAAAGCCTTCCACTTCCATGCCCTGGCCGCGAAGCCAGGTGAAGCCAAGCGCGTCATAAAGCGGATGAAGCATCGAAAAGCTCAAATGCACCCGCTTCAACGGCAGGCCGGCAGCAGCCAGCCGTTCGCAAAAGCCTTTTATCAACGTTTCCAGGTCGTTGCCCGCCAGCGCCGACTGGGTCAGCCAATCGGCAACCTTATCCATGAGAATAGTGGAGATTTCTGCTTGTGCTGTGCTCATGCTATCTCGAAACCTGTCGAAAACGAACCCATTATGCTTTGATCCGCCATATCACAGTCCGCCAACGACCCAAAGATAAGACCCTCGAAGTCAACAGGGCCGACTACGGCGGCAAAAGCGGCGAAGAATTTCCCGGATGACTGTCCTTGCGGCCAGGAGCAGGCGTACTGCACCTATCCCGTGGCATATGTGGCGAAGCTGCCGGCGGAGTGCAATCACTATCCCGACATCGGGCAAAAAATTCGCCGGCTAAGACGCCCTCAGGCTTTCACCACCGTCTCTCGGGCCAGCGCGAGGCGGCCAAAAACATTGCGTGTGTCGACGATCAGAAGGGCATGATCAGCGATCGTCTGATAGTCGATCGCGTCGTGGTCGGTTGCGATGACGACAGCATCGAAATCCTTCAAGGCCGTCTCTGTCAATTCGACCGAGCGGCGCCCCTTGATCGCCATATGCTCCCGTGTGGTCGGGATCTCGGTAACATGCGGGTCGTGGAATTCCGCCTTGCCGCCCCACTCCTCGATGAGTTCAATGAGCCGCAATGAGGGACTTTCACGGATGTCAGGCACATTCTTCTTATAGGCGAGCCCGATGATGAGAATGCGGGAGCGGCTGAGCGCCTTGCCGCAGCGCCGGTCCAGCGCCTTCGCCAGTTCATCGACCACATGACGCGGCATGGCCGTGTTGATCTCTGCCGCCAGCTCGATGAAGCGGGTCGGCAGTTCGTACTCGCGCGCCTTCCACGTCAGGTAGAACGGATCGATCGGAACGCAGTGCCCGCCAAGTCCGGGGCCAGGATAGAAAGGCATGTAGCCGAAGGGCTTGCTCTTTGCCGCCTCGATCACCTCCCAAATGTCGATGCCCATCGCGCCGAGCACGACTTTCAGCTCGTTGACGAGAGCTATGTTGACCGAGCGGAAGATGTTTTCCGTCAGCTTGACCGCCTCGGCGGTCGCCGTGGTGGAAACCGGAACGACGGTCTTGACCACGCTTTGGTAGAAAGCCTGCACGAGCGTCGCCGCTTCCATGCCGTCGCCCGCCACGACCTTGGGGATCGTCGCGACTTCAAAGCTGCGATTGCCGGGATCCTCGCGTTCGGGCGAGAAGCCGAGGAAGAAGTCTGTCTTCGACTGCAAGCCGGTTTCTTCCAGTATCGGCTTGATCACATCGTCGGTGGTGCCGGGATAGGTGGTCGATTCCAGCACGATCATCTGGCCGAGACGCAGATGTTTCGCGATCGTGCCTGCCGTGTTCCTGACAAAAGAGAGATCCGGCTCACGGTGTTTCGTCAGCGGTGTCGGAACGCAGATGATGATGACATCGCAGACGGCCAGCTCGGCAAAATCCGCAGTGGCGCGGAACCGTCCGCTCGCCACCTGGCTGGCAAGGGCTGTCGACGTTACCGCCTCGATGTAGGATCGGCCGTTGTTCAGGCTCTCGACCTTCCGGGCTTCGATGTCGAAACCGGAAACCGGGAAGCCGGCGCGTGCGACCGCAACCGCCAGCGGCAAGCCGACATAGCCCAGTCCGATTACGCCGACTTGCGCGGCGCGCGTCGAAATCCGGTTCAGAAGTCGGTCATATATCGATTGTGAGGCGTCCAAAAATCTGCTTTCCCGTCAATTCGGACAGGCTGTCCGTTCCTATGGAGAGGCTCACTTGGTCCCGAGAACCTCACTTCGTCCTAAGAACAATGGCCGAGGCATATTGCGGAAGATCGATTTCCGCAAGCCGTCATCAAACCAGCACCTTCGCCTTCAGGCTTGCGGCAGCCATCGCATAGCCGCCGGCCGCGCCATCGATGAAATGAAGGTGATCGCGCTGCAGCGGCGAGGCGACGAGGCATGTCATCAAGGCCGATTTCTGGCGGTGCAGGCCATAGTTGCAGATGCCCGCCTCTTCCGCCTGTTTCAGCCGGTTCTCGATCCGTTGCGACACATCCGCGTCAACGTCGACCGTCATCTTCAAGCCGTCGTCGAACTTCCGGAAATCCGAATTGCTGGCCACGTCGCGTTTATAGATCTTCGGATCGAAACTGCCGATCGTCCAGCCATATCGATCGCTGACCGCCGTGAGCGTCATCAAGAACAATATCCACAGCTTCGGTAGCCACCGCCATCCTGCCGGCGCCATCGCCCGCGCCTCGATATCGAGACCGGCGGGCGGAAAACTGTAGCTCGGCCCGTTCGGCGGCACCGGGTGGCCATCGCGTTCCTGCCTGCCGGTAAGGGCGATGATATCGGAGGCCAGAAGCTGAAAACCGCGCAAGTCGCGCGACGGCCCCGGTACAGCTATGATCGAGACGATTTCGCCATGCCGGGCTTCGATCGGGTTCCAGCGGCAGGAGAGGCCGGTCAGATCGGGCCGAGCGCCGGCCGGCGCGGGATCGATGCGGTAGCGCCCTGCTTTCATCTCGGTTTCCGCCCAACTGCCGCCACCGCCGGCGAACATGGCATAGAAGACCGCTTCGGAGGCCTGGAACCTCGCCACGCGAACGTCAAGGCCTTGCGCTCTTATATCCTTTATCGGCACGATTGCGGCACGCAAGGTGAGGTCCAGTTCGTCCGCCACCCATCTCTGAACAGCCGCCAGCGCGTTGCGGGTGATCTCCAGCGCCGAGCCGGGAAACGCCACGAGCGCGCCGTCGCCGCCGAAGACAAAGGGAAGGTCTTGCCGACCCAGCGCATTGAGCAGCGCCGAAATGACGCTGGCGCCGGCCATATTGACGGTTTTATAGCGCCCAGCCTCGATCGCCTTGGTCGAGCCGACGATGTCGGCGGTGGCCAGAGCCCAGCCATCGGGGAGAGGCCGATAATTGTCGGTATAGGCAGCGCTTTCGAACTTCGCGAAGACCGGCAGAGAAGCGACAAACGGGTCGGACGCGGCAGCTGTTTCCATGAGCATCAGATAGCACATTCCACTGCTTGAAGGTGAAGTGGATCGTGCTTCGAAATTGACTTGCGCCGGCTTTCCGATGATAGGGTCCGGCGATGCGAATTGCCTTCCACGCGCCGCTGAAGTCACCCAATCATCCCGTTGCATCCGGCGACCGCCAGATGGCACGGGCGCTGGTCAAGGCGCTGGAGCATGGAGGGCATACCGTCGAACTGGCATCCGAATTACGCTTCTATCTACGCGAACCGGAGCCGAAAAGTTTCGATGCGTTCAAGATCGAGGCCCGAGAGGAAGCCGTGCGGCTGACAAAGCTTTGGGATCGTGACGGCAGGCCCGATCTCTGGTTCTCCTATCATCCCTATTACAAGGCGCCCGACCTGATCGGGCCCGAGCTGGCGTCGACCCTTGCTGTCCCTTATGTGACAGCGGAAGCTTCCTATTCGAGGCGGCGCAACGCCGGTTTGTGGGCCGACACGCAAGCGTTGGTGGCGCGAGCCGTCGAACAGGCGGCGCTGAACATCTGCTTCACGCAAAGGGACCGTCAGGGACTGGCAGATGCGATACCCGGCGCCGCGCTCGGCATGCTTTCGCCCTTCATCGACACATCGGTATTCCGGGAAGCGCCGGCACGGGGTTGTCCGACGCGCCTCGTCACCGTCGCCATGATGCGCCCGGGCGACAAAGTCGAAAGCTATCGCATGCTGGCGCAAGCGCTCGGTTCGATTGGCCACCTGCCCTGGACGCTATCGGTCGTCGGGGACGGGCCTGCCCGTGAAGAGGTCAAAGCGCAATTCGCCGGCTTGCCCGTCGACCGTATCGAATGGCTTGGCGCGATTGAGCCCGCCGCCGTGCCGGATGTCCTCTACAGTGGGGGAATTTACGTCTGGCCGGGTTTCGGCGAGGCCTATGGCGTTGCCTATCTTGAAGCACAGGCCGCCGGCCTTCCGGTGGTGGCTCA
This sequence comes from Mesorhizobium sp. B2-4-12, assembly GCF_006441575.1. Classification (NCBI taxonomy): domain Bacteria; kingdom Pseudomonadati; phylum Pseudomonadota; class Alphaproteobacteria; order Hyphomicrobiales; family Phyllobacteriaceae; genus Mesorhizobium; species Mesorhizobium sp. B2-4-12. The sequence continues at coordinate 46,358 of NZ_VFVC01000022.1, read as the reverse complement.
GGACATCGCCGGCGTGCCGGAGGTCGTACGGGATGGCCAGGCCGGATTTCTCATCCCGCCGGGCGATGTGAAGGCGTTCGCTTCCGCCATTGAAAGGCTCCTGACCCGCAACGACGAAAGAACCATCATGGCCACGGAAGCCAGGCGTTTCATCCTCGAAGAGCGCTCCCTCGGTGCCGCGGCGGCGCGTCTGGCCGAACTTCTTGCGGGGATCCCGGTTTCATGATGTCCGATTCGATCTGGGACCCCTTGGTGGAAGAACTGGCGTCCCGGCAACGGGCGGACCGTAAGGTAGAGTTGTGGCTGCGCGACGATGACGCCGTGGATCCGACGCCCGCGCTTGATCGGCTGCTCGACCTCACCGGTGAATTCGCGGTTCCGGTCACCCTGGCCGTCATTCCGGCCCTGACCGACGGGAAGCTTGTCGGCCGGCTTGACAAGACGCCGCATGCCACGGTCGCCATCCATGGCTGGGCGCACCGAAATCATGCGCCCGAGAATCAGAAAAAGCAGGAGCTCGGCCCACATCGGCCACGCGGGGTGGTGCTCGATGATCTGGCTCGCGGGCTGTCGCGCGTAACCGGCCTGCATGGCGCGCGTGCCGTTCCGATGCTGGTGCCACCCTGGAACAGGATCGACGCCGGCTTGATATCCGACCTTGGATCGATAGGATTTGCGGCATTGTCGGTCTATGGGCCGCCGAAGCCGGCTTCGCTGGCGGTCGTCAACAGCAATGTCGACATCATGGATTGGCATGGCACGCGCGGTTGCCGCGATCATGGCCTATTGGTTCAGGCTATCATCGCGCAATTGCAGCATGCATTCGACGGCGGCGAACCGGTCGGCCTGCTTACCCACCATCTCGCCCATGATGAATCGGCCTGGCTTTTCCTCGAACGGCTGTTCGCAGTCACCGCACAGGCCGAGGCCTGTGCATGGCTTCCGATCAGCACATTGATCGGGCGCGGCCCCGGCAAAGGAAAATAGCTCAGCTTCCGTTGTGCGATAAGACTGGAAATTCAAGCGTCTGGCCATCCCGCGCAGCAAAGGCGCCGGCAAACCTGTCCTTGGCCAGTTTCTCCATCTCGTCCAGTTCCTCGTCGGTGCGTGACGGATCGTGATGAAACAACGCAAGCCCCCGCGCACCGGCCGCCTCGCAGAGCTTGACGCCCTGTTGCCATGTCGAGTGCCCGTTGCCGCGGCGGCGTTCCATTTCCTCCTCGGTGTAAGTGCAATCGTAAATGACGAGGTCGGCATTTTCGATCAGGTCGAGCACCGCCTGGTCGAGTTTGTCCGGCTGATGCTCGGTGTCCGTGATCATCGCCACGACGCGGCCGCCCCATTCGACCCGGTAGCCTATGCAGCCGCCCGGGTGGGTGAGACTGCCGGTCCGCACCACCACCCCTTCGCGCGGCCTAAGCACGTCTCCGGATACGAAATCGCGGCAGTCGAGGCTTGCCTTGCAGATATCGAGCTTCACCGGAAACCACGGCGGCCGTATGAACGCATCGACCATCTGCCGGGTCGTCATGCGTCCTGCGAGATGTCCGGACCAAAGCGTAATCTTGACGCTCGGGTCGTATATCGGCTTGAAAGCCGGCAGCCCGATGATGTGATCGTAGTGGCAATGGGTGAAGAACAGGTCGAAATCGGTCACGCCCGACGCCCGAAGTACCCCGCCGGCAGGCCGCAGGCCGGAGCCCGCGTCGAACAGAAGCGTATGCTTGCCGCATCGCATCTCAACGCAGATCGTATTGCCGCCATAGCGAGAGAATTCTGGCCCCGATACCGCAATGCTGCCGCGCACACCCCAAAACCTGACCAGGAAAACGTCGTCGTCCATGCTACCCCTTCGCAGTCCAGTCGCAGATGGCAGCCAGTACCGTCTCGATGGCCAGGATTAAGCGCACGTCACTCGTTACTTGGCGCTTCGTGCGTCGATCAGATCCGCGGTCGTATGGCTTAGGCGATCGGCAAGAACCCGCAATATCTCGATGGTCATTTCCGGGTACTCCTTCATAAGCCTCAGGAAATGATCCTTGCGGATTCTTAGGACCTCCAGCGGACTCGCGGCTCTGACGGTGGCAGTGCGAGAACTGTTGCACAATATGGCGATCTCGCCAACAATCGAATTTGGCACCATTTCGGCAACCTTTATCGGCCCGCTGTCGGAATCGACCAGAATATCCGCCCGGCCTGAAAGGATGACATAGGCGGCGTCCCCTTCATCGCCCTGCCGGAAAAGGATCTGGCCGGCGCCGTAGCTGACGCGGTCGGATGTGAACGCAAGCAGCTTGAGCTTTGTCGGCTCTATGCCGGAGAACAAGGGGACGCGTTGCAGCATCCCAACCTCATCCTTGAGCAGCATCGTCGCAACCTTCCCAAATTCACGTCTGCGAGACTAGATCAACCGGCACCCAGATGGAATCAATTCTGTTTCCGCATTGCGAAACCAACCCTGCGGAGGTGGCGTGCCCGACAGGCCAGAACCTAAATCCCTTGACCTTGCGGCAAGTTCCCACCGGCGGAACGATATGAATGTGCAAATGCTCTATGACAGCAGCTCCTTGAAAATACCGTTTCCTGCCAAAAGTGTCTCGTGAGTTCCGTCTTCCACCAAACGACCCGAGTCGAACACGACGACGCGATCGAACATCGTTGCCATTGCCGGATTCGTCACGACGCACACGATTGCCGGCGAACGGCCGTCGCGTCTGGCTTCCTCGATCACGTTTCGCAGCACCTTGTCCTGCACACGCTGGTCGAGCGCCGACAGCGGCCGGTTGAGAATAAGAAAATCGGGACGCTTGAGCAGGGCCCGGGCAACGTCGAGCTTTTGTCGCTGGCCACTGGTCAGACGCCTGCCGCCGGAGCCGACGTTGAAGTCCAGGCCGACATTCAAAAGTTCGGCATAAAGTCCCAGTTCGTCAAGAATGTCATAGACGATGGAGCGTATGCGGTCCGGCGCGTCGGGATGATTGTTGCCCACACGGCCGAACAGGACATTGTCCATGACGGTAGCCGCGGCAATGTATTTGGCAGGATCGTACCGTTCGACCGCATTTTGCAACTCGGGCGGCAGGTTTTCATAGAACAGGTTGCGCGCGGCGACGATCTTGCTCATCATCTCGTCGCTCAGCAGGCCGAAGCGGTGCCGGGGCTCGATATAGGCAAAGCTCAGGGTGACGATCATGGCGCGGTCGGCCTCCGAAACCGTCTCATAGGGACGGTTCTTGAGCCGTTGCAGCAAGGTTTCGTAGGCGGGTATCTCTTCGGCGCTCATGAAGGCGAGCTGCTGGAAGAACTGGTGATCGGGCGGCAGGTCGGCAAACAGTTCGATCGCCTGCTCGGCGATCTCCATGCCCATTTCGTAGAGTGTGCGGTCGAGGCCGGCTTGCCTCAGCACGGAAGCGAAATACGGATTGGCCGCAAGAGCCCGGTCGGCCAGTTCGGGGCCGGCGGCGGCGCCGAAGAGCAGGTTTTGACCGATCGTTGCTTCCTTGTTGTAGGCGCCCGGTTCGAAAGGAACCACCAGGCCGCTCAGGCCTTCACGTTCCAGCCGGGTTCGCAACGTCGCACGCAGTTCCACGATCCGCCCGGCAAACCCCTTGTGACGCGTGAGGTCGGCCGAAGAGCGCAAGCCAAGATCCAGAATGTCGCGCGACAGAACAACCGCGTCGAGCACCCGGCGCACGGATTCAAAGAGGTCGTGCGGGCCGGTGGCGCCGGCGGAAGCATAGTCGATCCAGTCGCTGTGGATATCGATATCCGGATTGCCCGACCGGCGCGCCTCCTCGATATCCCAGCGGCGCTGGTCGGCCGCGGTACCCTCATAGGTCACCGATGTCAGCGGCGCATGCTTCAACCCGTAGAGCAGGTTGTCGCGGAGGCTTGCCTGGAACAGAAAAACATCCGACGAGGCATAGGACATGCGCCGGCCGGTCACCGCTTCGGGGAGTTCAAGCAGGTCGTCGGCGCCCGAGGCGACCCTTCCGCCGTCCGGCCAGTCCAGCCGCGCGAAGGCTTCTGCCAGCGCCTCCGCCCCACCCGTTGCGGTACTGACCAGCGCCACCGTCTCATCCGGGTTGATCTGGAGCGAGATACGGTCGAGGAGCATTGCACCGCCATCGTCCGCCATGGACAGACTGACCGCCGACAGCGGGCTGGTCATCGGAGGTGGATCTTCGATCGTCAATGCCTCGATTCTCGGCGCAATGACACCCTCGACGGTGAACTGTTCAACGACCTGCTGATACTTGACCTGGACATCCTGCCGGTCCTGATCCCAGTCGATCAGTTCCTTCATCGGTCCGGGCAGGTCCTTGTAGGCGCTGATCACCGCCACGAGCTGGCCGACATCCAGCCGCCCCTCGATCACCAGATATCCGCCGATCATGTAGAACAGAAAGGGCGTGAACTGCGCGAGAATATTGTTGAGGAACTTCACCATGAATTTCCATTGGTAAAGATCGAAGCGTATCTTGAAGATAAGCCCAAGCCGGGCAGCGATGTCGGCGCGCTCGTAGTTTGATGTGTCGTGGATATGAACCGCGCCGATGCCGTCGACGATTTCGCCTACCCGGCCCGAAAGCGCACGCGCCGTCAGCTGTCGCCGGCGCCCGAGCACGATCAGCCGCCGCCGCATTCGCGGGATGAGCACGATCTGGATCACCACGATCACGACCGCTATCATTCCGAGCCAGGCGTTCTGGACCATGATGAACAGCATGGCCGTCAGTGCCTGGCCGCCCAGCAGTACCGGCTGCAGGAAGGCGTCGCCGATGAAGCCGCCCAGCGGCTCCACCTCGTCCTTCACCATGGTCGCCACTTCGGCGGATTTCACCCGCTTGAAGTAACGCGGCGGAAACCGCAGCACGAGATCGACCAGATCGAAGCGGATACGCCGCAGCATGCGTTCGCCGAGGCGGCCCTTGTAGGTGTTGATGTAAAGTTTGAACAGGCCGTTGATGATGACCAGAAGGAGGAACACGAGGCTCAGGGCAAACAGCGTCTCCTTGCGGTCGAGCTGAAAACCGGAGAAGAACTGAACGTCGCCAATGAACGGCAGGTTATAATGTAGCCTCATGAATGACCGTGTCGCGCCCGGTTGCTCGAAGCCGCGACCTTGGATCGGGCCGTTGACGATCAGCTTCGGCAAGTCAAAGGACATGAAATACGGGATCATCGAAAGCAGGACGATGATCAATATCCAGACCTGCTGCTTCTTGGTGTGCGTCCAGATATAGCGGGCTAGGCTGGGTTCCATATGCGACTGTGGGCCTTCAGTTGGACGGACGGATGTAAAAGCACCTGTTGGCGAGCGGCGTTATCGGCGATGTCTTCGCCGCCAAGCGAGGCCCGGGGATTGTCCTGCCGCCGGCGGACGCCGATGGTCCGAACAGATGCAACAGGCTCTCTCCGGCACCGGCCAAGGGCGAAGCGGCTTGCGGCACAGTCACGTCCGCGAACCAAACAGCATTACTGGAGGCAAGATTGCGTTGTGTCGCCCCAAATCCCAACATAGAAGACAACTATGATGGATGTCACGCAACCACGCAATGCCGGCATGGACGGGCACGAGCAGGCCCTGGACCTCACGCGGGGGATTGCCGCCTATGTCAACCACCCTCTCGTGGCAGGGCTGGCGCGCGTCATCACCAAGCATCCGAACGCCGATATCGCCAACGCCTTCAACCACAAGCAGGTCGCCTGCAAGATGTGGGCGCTCGACAGGCTATTCGAAAGCTGCGGTGGCCGGTTTGGGCGCGTATGGGTCGTGGGTGGATGGTACGGCATACTGCCGGCAATGCTTTTCAACGACGCCCGTTTCGACATCGCGGCGGTCGATAGCATCGACATCGATTCCGAAGTCGCTTCAGTCGCCCGGACCCTCAACCGGGATGCCGGCGACCGTTTCCAGGCGTTGACGGCGGATATGTACGCCCTCGACTATGCGGCCGGGGAGGCCGACCTGATAGTCAACACCAGCTGCGAACACATAGCCGATCTGCGCGCATGGCTTACCCTGCTTCCGCGGGGTACGAATGTGCTGCTGCAATCCAACGATTATTTCAGCGAGCCTACGCACATCAACTGCGTGGCTTCACTTGCAGCCTTCGCAGCAATGGCGGCGCTGCGGGAGGTGCGGTTCGCCGGCGAACTACCGACAAAAAATTATACGCGCTTCATGCTGATTGGAACGGTTTAAAATGTAATGCATTTCGCCCAAGAGTGCGTGGCGGTTTTGGGACGACCCGCATAAAAACAAGGGCTTGAGGCGCGTCGCACGAATCTCACGCGACGCGCGTCAGGACCAATCGCCTGTTTCATCGTGTACTTTTCCGAAACCAGGCTCCATTTTCAGGGACCATGTTCGATACCGCTCGCGCAGGATTTGCGCCGAGTGACGCGCCCCTTCGAGATCGAGACGATGCGCGGTTGGCGTCGGTGCCAAGAGCGCCTGTTCGATCGCTTGCGCCAAACCTTCAGGCGTTAGGTCCTTTTCCATCAGCACCGTCGCAAGGCCGAGTTCTTCGAGCATCAGGGCGCGAACCGTCTGCTCGGTTTCACCGCCGGCTGCAAACGGAACGAGCAGGGAGCGACAACCCGCGCGCAGGACATCGCAGACCGTGTTGTAACCCGCCTGCGAGACTGACAGGCGGGCGCCGGTTAGCAGGCTGGCGAAATCCTCGCGGAACCGGAAGATGGACAAGTCCGGCGTGACATCGCGTGCGATCGCGTCGAATTCGTCTTTCGGCAGGTTTGGGCCGGTGATCAGGCACCATTTCCAACCGTCCTCGGCATTCCGCGCCGCTGCGACGGTGGATCTGACAAGGCTCTTTCCGGCAGCCCCGCCGCCAACCGACACCACAATATCGAAGCGCTCGGAGGCCGCGGGCGACGGCGGCGCGGCGACGAGCCCTGTGTAAGCCACTTCGGCCCTGATCGCCCCAGCCAGCGGAAATGTCTTGTCGAGGGTTGCGAAAGCCGGATCGCCGTGGATCATGACAAGGTCGAAATGGCTGTTGACGAGATCGACTGTCTCCTCGTTTCGGCCAGGCTTGACGCGCTCCTGAAGGATGTCACGGACGGACGTCGCCAGCAACGGTCTGGGCGACGTCGCGACGATGGCCTCGATCAGCGGCAAGAGTTCGAAACGCATCTGACGGCGTCCAAAGGGAAACGCCTCGACAATGACGATATCAGGCCTGCAATCCCGGAATGCCTGCAGCAGCATCTCTGAACGCCGCTTCTTGAGATCATCGTCGATGGGTTTGCCCTGCAGGTCGACCAGTCCGGAAAATCCTTTATCACCGGAGGTGACAGGTGGCAGGGTTACAGATTTTATCCCCGGTCCCGGAAACCCCGCGATCGGCGCTCCGCCAGTCACGACGGTTACGTCGAACCCATCATCGACCAGAGCCGCCGCGATGCGGCTGGAGCGCGCGAGATGGCCGATACCGAGCAGGTGCTGGACATAAAGGAAGACGCGCTTCAATCGGCGGCCCGCCACTCACGCTCGAACAGTTCCTTGAGCTGTCCAATGCTTGCCATATGATCGAAATTGCCGCGCACGCGCCGCTCCGCGGCGTCGCCGAGGCGGGCGCGCAGCACGGGATCACGGATCAGGCGCTCCAGCGCCTTTGCCAGGGCAATTGGATCTTCCGTCGGAACCAGCAGCCCGGTTTCGTCAGGCGATAAAAGCTCCGGCACGCCGGAAATATCGGTCGACACGCAGGCAAGCCCCTGGCTGGCCGCCTCCACCAGAACGTTCGGCAGACCGTCCCGGTCGCCGTTTGCGGTGATCCTGCAAGCCAGGGCGAAGATGTCGGCACGGCGGTAGTGCTCGAGCACCTCCTCCTGCGCAAGCGCGCCTTTCCAGGAGATCCGACCATCCAGTCCGAGCTTCTGCGACAGCGCCCTGAGCCGTTCCAGTTCCTCGCCGTTGCCGATATGCTCGAAACGCCACGACAAATCGCCAGGCAAGAGAGCAAGAGCCTCCAGCAAGGTGTCGTAACCTTTCTTTTCAACGGCGCGCCCGACACTCAGAATGATGACGGGTTCGTCCGGCGCCGAGCCGTCATACTGTTTTCGCGCTTCGCCGAAACTGCCGAAGCGATCAAGGTCGAGCCCATGGTAGCTCAGATGCACCGACGATTTGCCGTTAGCGAGTTCTTTCAGACGGTCAAAACCGGTTTTCGTGCAGGTGACCGTCCAGCGCGCCGAGGAAAGCTTGCCAGCCAGATCCCAGTCCGCCGAAGTCCAGATGTCCTTGGCATGGGCTGAGCAGCTCCATGGCAGGCTGCGAAGCTGGCTGGCATAGCGCGTCACCGATGCCGGCGTGTGCGCGAAATGCGCATGCAACCATTCCGCGTCTTCCGGCCATTCGGCCGCTAGAACGAGCGCTTGCCCGAAGCGGCGCGCGCGGTTGCGCGTAAAGTCGTGGCGGATATCGGTGGCTAGCGATCCGAGCGCGCGCCAGAAGCCCGGCCGCAGCAGATGGGCGAACAGCGAGCGGGCCACACGCAGTGGCTCTTCATGCAGATATTCCGGCAGATAATGGACGGGCGCTTTGATCTCGTCATGCACGGGGTGGCGTTTTGCGTCGGTCGGCCGCCTGAGCGCGACGAGTATCAGGTCGAACCCCGCACGCTCCAGACCGAGCAGTTCCTGCGCGATGAAGGTTTCAGACAGCCGCGGATAGCCCTTCAGAACCACGACGATCTTGCGATATCGCAACTCAGTTCATTCCTTCAATGACCGAAAGGTGATGGCCGGCCCGCCGGTCGAGCAGTTCCGCGACGATTGCGGAAATATGGGGCAGCCCTTCCAGTGTCAGATGCGGATTGCTCTGTGATGGGCGGGGCCGGTCCGGCAGCACCATCAGTGCATCGGCAAACCGCTGGGAATCCTTGGCTTCTTCCGGCAAGAGCATCTCGATGAGGCCGAGTTCGGCCGCGCGCCGAGCGCGGATCAGTTGTTCCTCACGGGGCTCGACGCGCGGCACGATCAGCGCCGGCTTGTCGAAAGACAGGATCTCGCAATAGGTGTTATAACCGCCCATCGCCACGACCGCCTTGGCACCGGCAATCAAGTCTTCCATGCGGTTGTCGAACTCGATGATCTTGATGTAGGGGATCCTGGACCCCTTCTTGAGCAGTTTGTTGCGCTTGCGCGCCGGCATGTAGGGGCCAAGCACGATCAGCGCCCTGTGCTGCAATTGCGGATCCTGCTGGTAGGCATCGATGACGTCGTGGATCAGTTCGGCGCCGTCACCACCGCCACCGGTGGTGACGAGGATATAGTCGCCCTCGGGCCGGTGGCCGGGTAACTCGTTCCGCGGCAGGCTCCGCTGCAGGAAACCGACGAAGCTCATCTTTGCCCTGACAGCCGGCGGCACGTCCAGGCCGGTCAGCGGATCATAGAAATCCGGCGGACCATAGGCCCAGACCTTGTCGTAGAACAGGCCTATCTTGCGCATCACATCCCTGCGCGCCCACTCCGCCTCGAGCAGATGCGGCGCATCCATCACCTCGCGCAGGCCAAGCACGAGCGTGGTGCCCCGCGTCTTGAGGTAGGACAGCGTGTCCTCGATCTCGCCGCGCAGGCCGAGCGGTTCCTTGTCGACGATGAAGATGTCCGGCCGGAAGGTCTCGGCTGTGTGGCGGATGATCGACTGGCGCATCCTTAGCGTCTCATGCAGATCGATATCCTTTTCCAGCGAGGTGTATTCGCCGTTGCGGAGTTTGATGACGCTGGGGATCTTCACGAAGTCGACACGGGCGCGGTAGTCGAAGGCGCCGGCGATAGTCGCACCCGAAATGATAAGCACCTGAAGTCCGCGGAAATCCTCGACCAGCGAATGCGCGATCGTTCGGCAGCGCTGCAAGTGGCCGAGCCCGAACGTATCGTGGCTGTACATGAGAATTCGAGCGTTTTGTGCGTGCTGGGTCATTGTTGAACGTCTCTAGAATTCTCGCGTCGAGGACCGTGAGCGACCCGCAGGCTGCAAAACCATCCCCGGTCTACCGGCCTGTTGTGAAACATGAGGGCGAAATTTTCAATTTGTATTACCCAAAAAACGCAGATCGCCTCGCATCCGCGAACTCATCGCCTCCTATGCGCACTGCGCCGACTGGCGCCCGTGAGAGTAGATCAGTGTCTTATCGGCTCGTCCGTCACGTCACTTGCGGCGGGCTCGATGTCCTGAACAAGCGGCTCGGGGGCGTCCACCAAAACGACGTCTCCGCCCGTCGTTATGAGAAGCGACTGATAATCCCGAGACAGGTCTGTCATGCCCTCCGGCTCAACCGAGAGACAGTGGACGTCAGCGCGCATCATCCAGTCTCCTTTTTTCGGTGTCATTCTCGAAGGAGCAAAGTTTCGAGATTAGAACTCGAATCCACCGATGGTCATGCCTCCATCAACGATCAACATTTGCCCGAATACGTAGCTTGACGCACTTGAGCACAACCAAACGGCGGCTTGTGCGATTTCGCTTGGCTTACCGCCTCGCTTGGCGGGAATCGCGTTGGTCGTCTGCGCAGCGAAGGATGGATTCTGAGCACTTGCGGTGATGACCATCGGCGTCTCGGTCCAACCCGGCGCGAGGGCATTCACTCGAATTCCATGTGCGGCGTTCTCCATCGCCGCGACTCGTGTCAGCCCATGAATGCCGTGTTTTGATGCTGCGTAGGCGCACATTCCGCCGGGGCCGGTAAGCGCGGCGACCGAAGCCGTATTGCAGATGACACCGCCGCCGCTCCGCTTCAGCAGCGGTAGCTCATGCTTCATGCAGAGAAGGACGCTTCGGAGGTTGATCCGTAGAACGCGGTCGAAGTCATCCGTGGGATAATCCTCGATCCGGTGCGCGCCACCGGTAATTCCTGCATTGTTGAAAGCGGCGTCCAGACGGCCCGCTTCAGCATCGATGCGCGCGACAAAGGCCGAAACATCATCCTCCGAGGATACATCGACGCGGCCGACTTCCGCTCTGCCGCCTGCCCCCAAAATAAGGCGCCGGGTCTCTGCAAGGCCTTGCTCGTTCAGGTCCGCGCCAAAAACAAAGCCGCCACGAGCAGCAAACTCCAACGCCGCTTCGCGTCCGATGCCTGAGCCTGCACCGGTCACCAAGACCACTTTGCCATCGAAATCATCCATCATGGTCAAATCCCTCGACTGCGATCTGGAACGGTCAGCAAAGGTCACACGAAACCGCCGTTACCTATCCTCTGATCTTACCTTTCGGCTGCCGGATCTTGATCGACACTGACTTGGATGAGGCCTCCCATGCCAGCCAGATTCCGTCGATGACGACGTTCTATCCGGTAGGCATGTAGCGAAGCGGCGAATCCCGTCCCATCTGCGGTTCAAAGGTGGTCGGTCGCTCGATTTCGCCGCTGCGGCCGCAGGAATTCGAAGGCGAAGCAACTCACATGCCGGAAGCATGGAACACGGCGTTCGATGCTATCGGGCTGGCTGAAGCGATTGGCGACGTTACCATTGCGCCTCTTAGTGAGAGGTTTTTTGAACATGAACGGAGAGAGTCTGGTTGACCCTGAACTGCGTCCGTTTCTCGCAAATGGGCCCAGCGTCGGTCTTAGCGCCGCCAGTCTCGCAGACGCGCGAGCAACCGCGCAACAGTACTTCGAGCAACAGGGCATGGCGCTCGAGCAGCCTCGGCTCGCTGTCACCGCGGGCATGAACGGAGCGCCTCCTGTTCAACTGCGCATTTATGCGCCGCCTGGTGCGGGACAAAAGCCAGCAATCCTGAACATTCATGGCGGCGGTTATGTCTTAGGTTCCGCGGCCTCGATCGACGGTCTGAATTGGCAAATGGCGATAGAGAATACGGTGGTTGTGGTGTCGGTGGAGTACAGGCTGGCACCAGAGACGCCATTCCCCGGCCCGATCGAGGATTGCTATGCCGGGCTTCGCTGGCTCTTCGAAAATTCAGCTTCGCTCGGCGTGGACCCGCGACGGATCACTATCATGGGAGACAGCGCTGGCGGGGGACTGGCCGCAGCGACGACACTTCTGGCACGCGATCGAAAGGAGTTTCTACCGGCAGGCGCCATGCTGATCTATCCGATGCTTGATTGTCGGACGGGGTCCGACCACGACGTTCAGCCCAATCCGACGACCGGCGGATTTGTCTGGACAGCGCAAGACAATCGCTTCGGGTGGTCGGCTATGAAAGGAGCCTATTCGGCAGATGACGATCGGGTGGGCTATTTTTCTCCGAGCCTGACCAGAAGTCTTGACGACTTCCCGCCCCTGTTCCTGGCCATCGGCGCCCTGGATCTCTTCCTTGAAGAGGGTGTGAACTTCGTCATGCGCGCTTCGCGAGCGGGAGTATCCGTAGAATGCCATGTCTATCCCGGGGCCGTTCACGGGTTCGACCTAATGGGCGATACGGCACTCGGACGCCAATTCCGTCTTGATCGGCGCGCGGCCCTGAATCGATGGAATTCGCGTTTCGGGTAAGTCCATATTGCCTTTGCATATTCTCCCAGCCGGCTGGGAGACGAGGACCAACTCCCAGACGGTCACAGCCCGCTCGTTACTGGAACCGCCTGGGGGAGGTGCCGCCCTTCAACCAGGATGTCGAGGACAGAGGCGTCCCCGAGGTAGGTCAGCGGGCTTGAACGCTGGCACCTCGCGACCGCGTTGCTGGCCTCGATCCAATCGCCCACTCCAGTCGACGCCGTTCGCAGTCCCGCCCTGCGTGACAAGCGGAATTGCCCCAAACGGAATGGCCAAGACTACGCCCGCGGAAATCGCCTCGCTCGCTGCAACTGGCCTGACGCTCGTGCCGGCCAAATCCGTCAGGGTGGAGGGGCGGCGGCTGTTGGCCAGCATGACCTCGATTCGGTGCTTGGCGAACTGAATTGCGAGGGCGCGGCCAATCGCGCCGGACCCGACATTGCTTGCGTCATTTCGTCATTTCCTTATCGAGCTTTGTTATGGACCCTGCAAACCAGGCCCGGTTGACTCTGTACGCCAAAATGCGAGTATTTGCCCGATTGATTAGCAAATGCTCATTCGTGCGTTGGGAGGAAATCGACATGTCTGATCCGGGGACGCCTACTTTCGACCAATTGCGGGTGTTTCTCGCGGTTGTCGACGTGGGCAGTTTCGCCGGAGCAGCGCGGCAGCTAAACCGGGCGACGTCCGTCATCAGTTACACAATCACCAATCTGGAGGCGCAACTGGGCGTCATGCTTTTCGAGCGAGATTCCACCCGCCGCCCCCAGCTCACCAGCGATGGCCGCGCGTTGCTGACGGCGGCCCGCGACGTGGCATTGGGCTTCAACCGATTACGCGCGAAGGCCAAGGGCCTTCATCAAGGCATCGAATCAGAAGTTCACGTCGCCCTGGACGTGATGCTACCCGCCGCCCGCGTGGTTGAAGCCCTGAGGAATTTCCACGATGAGTTCCCCACGGTCCCGCTCCGGCTGAGAGCCGAGGCTCTTGGCGCCGTGACCCAACTCGTCCTCGATCGGACTTCGATGATCGGCGTTCGCGGCCCTCCCGACGTCGAAATCGACGGCCTGGAGCGCATCGGTGTCGGCTGTGTTCACCTTGTTCCGGTCGCCGCGCCCTCTCATCCGCTGGCACTGGGCGTCAACGCAGTCGGCGCCGGGCGCCATCATGTTCAGTTGGTCCTTACCGATCGCTCGCCGCTGACCGCAGGTTCGGATCTCGGCGTCATAGCCACCCAAACTTGGCGTGTAGCGGATCTTGCCACCAAACACATGCTGCTTCGCGAAGGCATTGGCTGGGGTACGATGCCAGAACCGATGATCGTTGAGGACCTCGCCTCCGGCAGGCTCGTGCTGCTGGACATGCCGGATTTCAAAGGCGGCCATTATCGCTTCTTTGCGATTCACCGAACGGACATGCCTCCTGGTCCCGCCGCGTCGTTCCTGATCAATCAGTTCGTGCGCCAATCGCATGGCATGAATGGTGGCACTTTGCCGGCCTTTGCATCGACTGACGCCGCCGCTCCCATCGTTTTACGACACGAGCATACTCGCGACGACATGGGGTGCAGTGACTAAACAACTAGCCTCCTCAAAGGTGGCTCGCCTCGATTGAGTTCGGCGAACCGGTCGCGCCGCCAAACTTCTAGGTGCGAAATGCATCGAGGCTATAGCGACCCGCGCCGAAGGCTATGACCTGCATCAAACCGCCGGCCATGGTCATGTTTTTCCAAAAATGCATCAACTGATTCACATCAGACCAGGCGTTATGGAAGAAGATGGCGGTGGCGAAGCAATAGACTACAATAATTGCGGCCATCATACGCGTGCGGTAGCCGACCAAAAATGCCGCCGTAACGACTGTCTCGACCAAGATCCCTATCGTTAGCCCCAACTGCGGAAACGGCAGACCGACGGAACTGATGAAGGCCATGGTTGCAGTCGGCGCGCCAATCTTGCCGATGCCCGAGATGATGAAAACGCCGCTGATAAAAATCCGGCCAATCAGCGCTGCGATGTCGGTCATCCCATTTCGTTCGGATTTGCCGACGCGCATTGGTATCGCGGGCGTTGCGGGGTCGACCATGAGCCATCCTCCTCCTGACGGTCGCAGCCACGATGGCGCGCCGGATGGAGAGTGAATGTCAGCAGCCGGCGCTCTGGAACAGCCGCATAGTTTTGACATGCGAGTTCGATCAACTCGAATAGTTCGCGTAGCGGACGCCGCATCGTGGTGGCGGGCGGAAGCATCGATCGCCTGAGCGGATGGCTTGTCGATTACGTCGAACGTCGCTCGCGACCTTATCTGGCTGTTCGCGAGCGATAACTGCGGCAAATCCTAGAGATGCAACCAACACCGGAGCAAGGTCATGATCCGATCCCCCTGTGGAGCGCATCGATGAACGAAAATGACGTCATGTCCAAGTCGACGAGCAGGCGAGAAATCCTCCGCGGCGCCGGGGCCATGGCTGGAGCATCGCTGGTCACAGTTGGAGCATCACTCAGTTCCGCCTCCTTTGCTCAGGCACAGGAACCTCCTTCAAAAGGAGTATGGAAGTTTGCTGAATGTGCCCTGTTGCTGGTTGACTACCAACCCGAAATGCTCAGAGCTGTCCGATCTGAAACGAGTTCGGCGCTTATCGAACTGAATGTCAGATTCCTGATCAGGGCCGCGAAGGCATTTGGCGTACCGGTAATTCTAAGTACTGTGGGAGTTGGCGGCAAAGTAAACAGCCCCACGGTTCAGGCCATCGCGGACGAGTTACCCGGAACAACTGCTATCGATCGTTCGACTATGGACGCGTGGGAAGACGTCAATATTCGCTCCGCCGTCGAAAAAACAGGCCGGAAGCGCTTGGTCTTCGCAGCACTCTGGACGGAAATCTGTCTCGCATATCAAATCATCGATGCCCTCCGCGATGGCTATGAGGCGATGTTCATCGTGGACGCCGTGGGCGGCCTTTCCCAGGTAGCTCATGAGACTGCCATAAGACGTCTAATTCAGGCCGGCGCTATACCTAACACCTCGCGGGCAATGATTGATGAGTGGTTTCGCGATTGGAAGACCCCTCAGGGAACTGAGTACCGCGCCATCTCTGCGTGGTATGGGTCCGAGCTGCAGAAATTGGCGGGAGCATCTGGGTCGATGGGTGGGTGAACTTCGGATTTGTGCCTTGCGATGAATCCACACCCACCGCGACATGAGCGCCACGCTCGGCAAGCAGCCATGCGGCGTCGAACGTCGCTCGCGACCTCATCTGGCTGTTCGCGAGCGACGACTGTGACAATCCTGGAGATATCCGAGCGTCATCCTCGGTATCTCATCTGAGCCGACAATCGTCTGGAAGTTCATCGGGCGGCGGTGATGAACTGGGTCAGCGGCACTCAAGTGAACGATTTCGGCGAGTATAAAGCGACGGGTAACCGCTTCGATTTCGCGGCGTTTCAATTCTACCAAATCGCAGACGGCAAGCTCGCCGAGCACTGGGAAGTTGCGGATTTGCGAAATTCCAGGAGCAGCTCACCGCCAATCCGGAAGCCAATGCCTTCAAGGCATTCCAAGGCAAGTCAACGGCTATCAAGCAAGGAACCCAGGAGAATTGTATGAGCGACATATTGAAGGGCAAGGTGGTTGTCGTCACCGGCGCCTCAAGCGGCATTGGCCGAGCAATTGCCCTCAAGGCGGCAGAACACGGCGCAAAGGCCGTGATTGTCTCCGATGTAACCGAGACACCACGCGAGGGTGGCGCGCCAACCGCGGTCGAGATCGAAAAGCTGGGCGTGTCCAGTCTTTTCGTGAAAGCCGACGTCAGCAAGCGGGCAGACAATGATGCGTTGCTTGACGCGGCCGGTACGTTCGGCGGCGTTGACGTCATGGTCGCCAACGCGGGAATCACGCTGAAGGCAGACGGACCCGACGTGGCGGAGGATGACTACCGACGGCTGATGTCGGTGAATCTCGACGGCGTGCTGTTTGGATCGCAAGCAGCAGCGCGTCAGATGAAGGCCAAGGGCAAGCGCGGTAGCATCGTGCTGATGGCCAGCATGGGCGGAATCAACGGGGCCGGGATCACCGTCGCGTATTCCACCAGCAAGGGTGGTGTCGTCCTGATGGCGAAATCCCTGGCGGATGCGCTCGGCCCCGATGGTATCCGCGTGAACGCTGTGGCGCCGGGGACCATCGACACGGTGCTGCTGCGAACGAGCCCTGGCATTGCAGAAGCGGCCGAAGGCTTTCGCAAACGCACCCCGCTGCGCCGCCTTGGTCAACCCTCCGAGATCGGTGACGCTGTCGCCTTCCTGGGCTCGGATCTGTCGAGCTACATCACCGGCATTGCGCTTTTCGTGGACGGAGGGCTTCTTTCGGTGCTCTGAGGCCGTCCTCTCATTTCCACTCCATGCCGCCTCGACCCGAGCGGAGAGGCATTTCCCCGGGGTCAACAGACGTGCTTGCCTTCGTCCGCAATGGCTGGGGCAATCACGTGCCGGCGGTCACTGCCGCGCAAGTCGCCAAACTGCACGAGAAGACCGACTCGACCAATGATCAGTTCATCATCCTGAAAATGTGGTGATGGTCCACTTGCCAATGCCTGCCAGCAGCAAAACTCTGCCCCTTCGCATTGCCGTCCTCTTGCTGGCCGCAGGCCTGGTGTTCCTTTTCACCATGAATTGGAACGCCTGGACCGGCTCCGCCAGGACACAGAGCACCGACGACGCGTATCTTGAATCGGACATAACGCCGCTTGCGGCCAGGGTGAGCGGCTATGTGCGCTCGGTTGCGGTCAAGGATTTCCAGCGCGTGAAGGCGGGCGACCTTCTCGTCCAGATCGAAGACGATGACTACAGCGCGCTGGTGGATCAGTCCGAAGCGAATGTCGAGGCCGGCAAGGCGGCGATCGCCAACATCGAAAATCAGAAGATCCTGCAACAGGCCTTCATTCGTCAGGCGGAAGCCACCATCGCCGCAACAGAATCGGATGTGTGGCGCTACGAGCGGGATTCGAAGCGCTATCAGTCTCTTCTCACCACGGACGCCGTCTCGCATCAAGCCGCGGAGCAGGCGATGAACAGCTACAGCCGGGCCACGGCGACGCTTGATCTCAACCACGCGCAGTTCGATCAACAGCGCCAGCAGTTGAAGGTGCTCGATACGCAGCAACAGCAGGCCGAGGCGACCCTGAAAGCCCAGCAGGCCGCTTTGGCGCTGGCGCGCTTCAATCTTAGTCATACCAGGATACTCGCACCCGTCGACGGAATGGTGGGCCTGCGCCAGGTAAGGCCTGGACAATATGTCGGTATCGGCACCCAGGTGATCTCGATAGTGCCACTTCCCGACCTGTGGGTGGTGGCGAACTACAAGGAGACGCAATTGACGCGTGTCCGCGCCGGGCAGCTGGCAATGGTGACAATCGACAGCGTGCCCGGCGTCGTTCTAAAGGGCCGTGTCGACAGCTGGTCACCCGCCACCGGATCGAGATTCAGCCTGCTGCCACCCGACAACGCGACAGGCAATTTCACCAAGGTGGTGCAGCGCATTCCGGTGAAAATTGTCCTCGATCACGACAGTTCGCAGCTCGAACTCCTGCGTCCGGGGATGTCGGTGACCGCGACTGTCGACACGGGCGGCACAAGCGAAGGCGGCCGGGCAGCGGCGGACGGCCTGCCATGACGGACGTCAGCTTCGGCTTGTCACGATCGGTCTCGACCTCACCGTCTCTCGCACCCCACGGGAATGCATCGTCCACTCCGGCTGTTTGCACCCGGCCTTATATCGGTATCCCCGCTGTGCTGATCGGCTCGATTATTTCCACGCTTGCCGGGCGTATCACAACCTTCGGGCTTGCCGACATTCGCGGTGCCCTCCACGCCGGTGTTGACGAAGGCGCGTGGATCAGCACCGCGCTGACCGTCGGCCAGATGATGATGGGGCCGGTCGCGGTATGGCTCGGCGGCACTTTCGGGGTGCGGCGCGTCCTTCTCGGGGCCACCGCGGTCTTTACCCTCCTGTCGGTGTTCATTCCTTACGCCACGAACCTGCCCATCTTCCTCACGTTCTATTTTCTGGGTGGACTGGCTTCGGGAACATTCATTCCACTGACGCTCAGCTTCGTTCTGCGCAATCTGCCGGCGCACCTGGCGGTCTACGGCATTGCCGCCTATGCGATGAACACCGAATTATCGCTGAACATTTCAGCCTCGATCGAGGGCTGGTTTATCGAGAATCTGTCATGGCGGTGGATATTCTGGCAGAACGCCATAGCCACGCCGCTGATGATGCTATGCGTCTGGTTTGGCATTCCACGGGAGCCGATCAATCGCGACTACCTGCGCGGAGCCGACTGGTTCGGCCTTGGCTATTGCAGTGTCGGATTCAGCTTGCTCTATGCCGCGCTCGATCAAGGCAACCGGCTCGATTGGCTGAACTCGGGACTGATTTGCGGGCTCCTCCTGGCCGGATTTCTGCTGGTCATCGCCTTCGTCATCCATGAGCTTCGCCATGATCAGCCGCTGATCAATCTGCGCTTCGTCATATCCGGGAACATTCCGATCCTGGCCGCGCTTTTGATCGCGTTCAGGTTTGTCCTGCTTTCGACGGCGCTGATCATTCCGCAATATCTGGCGACGGTGCAGGGCTTCAAATCGCTTCAGACGGGCGACGTGCTGTTATGGATCGCGGCCCCTCAGCTTGTGCTTGCCCCCTTGGTCGGCAAACTGCTTAAGCATGTCGACGCCCGGCTTCCCCTCGCGGCGGGTTTCGTGCTGATCGGCGTGGCGTGTTTCATGGCCACTGGCCTCACGCAGGATTGGGCAAGCGACGACTTCCTCCCGTCCCAGATCGTGCAGGCAATTGGCCAGTCGCTTGGTTTCATATCCCTGATCTGGTTCGCCACCAGACACATTTATCGCGGCGACGCCTTTACTTTCGGCGCTTTCCTGCAAACGTTCCGGCTCTTCGGTGGGGAGCTCGGCGTTGCCTTCATTGGAACGTTCCTCAGGGTGCGCGAGCAGTTCCATTCGAACCTGATTGGCCTCCACGTAGCCGCTGGCTCCTACCTCACCGACCAACGGCTCGACCAATACAGGGCCGCGGTCACCGCCCGGTCGGTGGGGCCGGCTGAAGCCAATTCGCGGGCCGCGGCTCTTCTTGCACGCGTCGTGCAAACGCAATCCAACCTGCTGTCTTATATCGACGGCTTTGTCGTGATCGGATTTTCCACGGTCGGCTGCCTCGCTCTGATCGCTTTGCTTCGATCCCCGCCCGCGGAATAGCGCCTATAGGCTGAAAGCTGTTTGGTGATTGACGCCGCCGGCATGTGACGTGCTTCGGCCTCGAATCTCACGTCCACAGGGAGACCTCAGCGTCTTATTTTGGCGCCGTGGCAGAGCGGCCTGAGCCCCTGAAGCGGCAGGCGGCGTGACCGCTTCGTAGCGCTCAGCTTATCGAGCGGATCGAAGTCATCGCTCGATATTATTCGAATTACGGAAAATCGACGGACCCGGCATGTTGCATGCAGCAGCGCAAACGTCGTGGCCGGTGACAGCGCTGAACGCTAAACCGAGGAGATTCCAGTGACCGATAATCTCAACCGCAGTGCCAAGGACATCGTTCGCCGTAACACCGAAGAGGTGCAAGGCGGAGGGAATTGGGCTCTGTTCAATGAACTTTTTTCGGACGACTTCTTCGATCATACACCTCAGCCCGGCGGCACCCGCGACAAGGCCGGCGTCCTCGTCCTCTACAAGCGCTTGCGCGATGCGTTCCCGGATTTCACGCCAGAAATCCATTGGCAGCGCATCGACGGTGACGTGGTCACCACCTTCAAGACATATCATGGCACGCATCGGGGAAACTTCCTCGGCGTCGCCGGCACCGGCAAGAAGGTCAGCTTCGAGACCGTCGATGCGATGCGCGTCGTCAATGGCAAGATTACCGAGCACTGGGGCGTCGCCAACCTCTACTCCGCCATGCAGCAGTTGGGCGCGATCGCTCCGCTCCCGCGAGCCTGAAGAAGGAAGGCATGAGGTCTCTTGTCGCATTGATCGCAGGGTCGTTGCTCGCTGCTCAGGCGAGCGCGGCGCCCCTGTCCAACGACCCGAAACACATCGCATCACAATGGTACCAAGCGTTTGCACGCCACGATGCAAAACTGCTTGAGAGCATACTGGCGTCGAGCTGGGTCGACATCCCTTCGCCACCGGGCACTCCACACGGTCCCGAAGCCGCGAAAGCGGCTATGGCGATGCTTGTGGAAGCATTCCCCGATTTCGACATCAAGATCGATGATGTTATTCAAGAAGGAAACAAAGTCGTCGTGCGATCGACCATCACTGGAACGCAGCGCCAGACTTTTGCCGGTCTGCCCGCAACCGGCCAATCGCTGAAGATCCAAGCTGTCGATATCCACGAAATCGAGAACGGCAAGATCGTTCGCACCTGGCACACCGAGGACTGGATGACCGGTCTGCGGGAACTGGGCCACCTGTCTTGATAGGAAATCGAGATCACAAGGACAAACGCCATGTCTGCTGTAATCCGTATACGCCGCACTGGAGACCCGTCGGTTCTCGTTCTCGAGGAGGATGCGGTCGGTGCCCCGGGTCGAGGTCAGGTCAAGCTTCGTCAGGACGCAATCGGCGTGAATTTCATCGACACGATGTTCCGTTCGGGAGCCTTTCGAACGGAGTTACCCTTCGTACCCGGAGTCGAGGCCGCCGGCGTTGTCGCGCAGACGGGCCCAGAGACGGAGGGCTTCAAGGTCGGCGATCGAATTGCCTATTTCTTTGCTCCCGGTGCCTATGCCAGCGAGCGGCTTATCGACGTCGCGCCTCTTGTGCATCTGCCGGACGACGTGCCTGCCGAAATCGCGGCGGGATTACTGACGAAAGGCATAACGGCCTGGCTGGCCGTCAAAAGGCTGCATGAAGTGCGGCCGGGCGACACGATCCTGGTTCAGGGCGCAACGGGTGGCGTCGGCTCGTTGGTCGCGCGCTGGGCCAAAGCGTTGGGCGCGACCGTCATCGCCGTTGGCTCAAGCGCCAAACTTGGGCGCATTTCGGCCGACGCGGATCATGCCCTCGCGTCCGATCAAGCCAACCTTCCTGACCGCATTCGCGCCATCGCACCCAAAGGCGTCGACGTCGTCTACGAATTCGTGGGCAGGGCAACGTTTGCGGCCTCGGCTGGCGCGGTTCGGAATGGCGGAGCGATTTTCACCATCGGCGCTTCTTCAGGCCCTCCGGACATCGATCAGCAGGCACTCGCCGTGCGCGACGTCAAACTCGGCCAGGCGAGCGCCGCCGCCATCGTGAAAGGCTCAATGCTGGCCCAGGCGGCCACCGAAGTCTTTGATCAGTGGAGGGACGGCATCTTCGGGGAAATCGAGCTTCATCGCTACCGGCTGGCGGAGGCGGCGCAGGCGCACGCGGACTACAGCACTCGCAGGATTGGTCCAAATCCGATTCTCTTACCTTGAGGGGCGCCCCCGGCCGGGAAGCAACATTGCCTGCGCCGGGGAACGTGTGACCGCATCAGTCAGTAGGCCTTCCAGCACAGCAAGCGGTGGAGCACTCATATTCAGAACGTCAATCAAACCCAACACGGAGAAGTCTCATGACCATCCTCGTCATCGGCGCCACCGGCAATGTCGGCAGCCAAGTCGTCGCACAACTCGTCGGGCGCGGTGCCGACGTGCGAGCACTTGTCCGCGATCCCGCAAAGGCCAAGGTCCCAGCGGGCGTCACCGTCGTGCGGGGCGATCTGCTCGACGTCGATTCGCTGCGCAGTGCGATATCCGGCGTCTCGACGCTGTTCCTGGTCAACGGCGTGGTTGCCGACGAGTTCACACAGGCGCTGGTTGCCCTCAACGTGGCTCGTGAAGCCGGCATCGAGCGGATCGTCTACCTCTCGGTGATCCATAGTGACCTCTATGCGAACGTGCCCCACTTCGCGGGTAAGTTCGGCGTTGAGCGGATGATCGAGCAGATGGGCCTCAACGCCACGATCCTGCGCCCAGCCTACTTCATCAACAACGACGTCGCCATCAAGGACGTGATCACCGGCCACGGCATTTACCCAATGCCGATCGGCAGCAAGGGCCTGGCGATGGTCGATATACGTGACGTCGGCGAGATTGCGGCGATCGAGCTGGTCCGCCGGGAAAAGGCCTCCATGCCGCTCCCACTCGATCGTATCAACGTCGTCGGTCCCGACACGCTGACCGGCGAAGACGTCGCTGCCATCTGGACCGAAGTGCTAGGCCGCACGATCGCCTTCCCCGGTAACGATACCGCCGGCTTCGAGCAGAACTTTCGCCAGTTCATGCCGAGTTGGATGGCGCTGGATATGCGCCTGATGGCCGAGCGCTTCATCACCGAAGGCATGGTGCCCAATGCGGGCGACGTCGAACGCCTCACCAAGCTCCTGGGACGCTCCCTGCGGTCTTACCGCGACTTCGCCTCCGAGATCGCGGCGTCGTCCTGACAGCGACGTCACCGGCAATTCAAAACGGGGAATATCAACTCGGCATCGCCTGATCGATCTGGACGCGTCGGCATAGGCCCTGGAGTTTCAACTCCAACTCGACAAGACCGTTTCCATCTCGACGGTTTCAACCTGCTGTGCGAACCTCTGGTGATAGACTGTCATGAGCGCATCGTGCGTCGCATCGGAAGAGCTGCACAGCGCATCTGTTACCAGCACGACGCGATAGCCGATGTCGATCGCGCCAAGGACTGTGGCCAGGACGCAGACATCCGTCTCGCCGCCGGTTACGACGAGCGTATCGATCCGGCGCTTTGAAAGCAGCGCTTGAAGATTGCCCTCCGGCCATGGCGAATAGACGTGCTTGTCGACGACGACCGCTGGCGGACAATGGATCGCCAGTTCGGGCAGGAGCTTGATCATTTCGGGGCCGACGTGGTCGATCGTCATTGACGCCCACCGTTCATAGTAGCGTTTCCATGAACCGACACCATGCCCCGGTTTTTGGGCCGGCAGGAAACGGGTGAAGATCGTCTCGGCAGCTCGTCTTTCAACAAGCTCGACGATGCGAGGAAGGACGCGGGAAATCCACGGCGTTGCCCATTGCGAGGGTTCCGCGAACAGCCGCTGCATGTCGACACAGAGATGGACACATCGGTCGCCCAAGGGGCCGTATGCCAAGCCCGGCGCCGACATCAAGGCACACTGATTTCGAAAAAATCCGCAATCCACCTGCGCAATACGAAATTGGCGGCAGGTCGCTCTGCGCGCGATAGCAAAACCCTGTTCAAATCCGGCGCTCCAGCTTGGGTTGGTGCCGGACAACGCTATGCGTTCGAACTCGTTCCTCTCGTCGAAACCACATCCTGCGTCGGACGTTCAGCTGCAGTGACGCTCGGAACGGCAGGATCCAAATGACAGGTGCGGAACGAAGTGGGGGATGTCTATGCGGCAACATTCGTTACCGCGTCACATCCCAGCCACGCGTCCATTACTGCCATTGCGATATGTGCCGCCGCGCGACCGGCAGCGCCTTCGCGGTGCTGGGCTGGGTGCCCTCGGCCAGCCTTTGGTGGCTCAAGGACAAGCCATTCCACCGCCGGTCATCGCCGATCGCGCAAAGAGGTTTTTGCCGCGATTGCGGGTCTCCCATCACATTGGCTTATGACGCGTCGCCGAGTGAAATTGCCCTGCATGTCGGAACGTTCGATGATCCCTCGGATCTCACACCACATTACAATTACGGATCAGGCCAACGGCTAGGATGGATCTGCTGCGGGATCGATCTGCCGCACCACGACACGGAAGAGCGATGGTAGTAGCCGTCAAAAACCTGTTTGCCCTGCCTCAGGATACGCCTCCAATGGAGGCCAAGGCTGCCGATACGCTTCCACGCGATAACGGCGCTTGGCAATACGAGCCGAAATGGGATGGCTTTCGCTGCCTTGCTTTTAAAAACGCGGAGACCGTCGATCTGCGCGCGAAATCGGGAAAGCCGCTTGGCCGGTATTTTCCGGAGCTGGTGGCGATGCTCGGCGAGATCGAAGCCCACGATTTCGTTGTCGATGGTGAAATCACGATCGAAATCGACGGACGTCCTTCCTTCGACGCGCTGCAAATGCGCTTGCATCCGGCCGAGAGCCGAATCCGCAAACTGAGCGTGGAAACCCCTGCCCGGTTCATCGTGTTCGACATTCTGGTCGCGCCGGGCGGCAAGATCTTGCTCGACCATCCGCTGACAGAGCGACGCGCTGTCCTCCAAGACTTCATAGCCGGGGCGGCGCGCGCCGCATTGCGGCTGTCGCCCTGCACCACCGATGCAACAGTCGCCGCGCGTTGGCTGCAAGAAACCAGCCACGGCTCGACTGACGGCGTTGTCGCAAAACCGCGCGCTGAGCCCTACCGACCGGGCGAACGCGCAATGGTCAAGGTGAAACGGCTGCGCACGGCCGACTGCGTGGTCGGCGGGTTCCGCTATCTGACCAACAGCAGCGAGGTCGGCTCACTTCTGCTCGGCCTTTACAATGACCAAGGCGAGCTCGACCATGTCGGCTTCACATCGACGATCGCCAGGGACGACCGGGCCGGGCTCACCAGAAAGCTCGAAAAGCTGCGCGGCGGTCCTGGCTTTACCGGGAAAGCGCCGGGCGGCCCGAGCCGCTGGAGTACGGAGCGCAGCGGCGAGCGGGAGGCGCTGCGGCCGGAACTTGTCGTCGAGGTCCGGTTCGACCATGTCACCGGCAATCGGTTCCGGCATGGAACCAAGCTGTTGCGGTGGCGGCCGGACAAATCCCCGCGGCAGTGCACGTTCGAACAGATCGATTGATGGAGGCAGAGATGAGCATGCTTTTTCGAGCGGCGAAAATCGCCGAGGAAGCGCACAAGGCGCAGACCGACAAGACCGGGCGGCCGTATATCGAACATTGCAGGCGCGTTGCGGATGCGGTCGAAACGCTCGATCAGAAGATCATCGCGTACCTACACGATGTCCTGGAAAAGGGCGAAGGCTGGACACCGCACCACCTGGAGGAGGCAGGCTTTAGTCCTGCGATTGTTTCGGCCGTCGACGCATTGACGAAACGGGATGGCGAGGACGACGCCGCTTTCGTGCGCAGGGCCGCGTCGAACAGATTGGCATTGCCGGTCAAACGGGCGGACCTCAACGACAATCTATGGCAGGTCCGCCAAACGGGCGGCTCGACCGCCAAATACGAGGAAGGTCTGCGCATTCTCTCCGAAGAATTCGCCACGCGACCCGGCGTTTGAAAGCAAACAGCCCGACCTTCTCGCGTTCTCGTCGAAGACTAACAGCCGTTGCGTCTCTTTGTGATTTGAGCCGGAACAACCCGCACAGTCGCAGGTTAACGAAGGACTTCACCCGCCAGGTGAAGGCCTCAACACAATCCATGGGAGACCAATCATGGCGACTGCCAAGAGAGCGACGAAAGCGGAAACGAAAGGGCTTGAGACACTGTTCCTCGATGGCCTCAAGGACATCTACTACGCCGAAAAGAAAATACTGAAAGCGCTGCCGAAAATGGCCAAGGGCGCCGGGGCCGAAGAGGTGGCGGCCGCGTTCGAAAAGCACCGGACGGAAACCGAGGGCCAGGTCGATCGTCTCGAGCAGATATTCGACCTCCTCGACAAGCCGGCGCGGGGCAAGACATGCCCGGCCATTGACGGCATTCTCGAGGAGGGGGCGGAGATCCTCGAGGATTATGGCGGCGCTCCGGCGCTTGACGCCGGCCTCGTGGGCGCCGCACAGGCCGTGGAGCACTATGAGATCGCCCGCTATGGCACGCTGATCGCCTGGGCCGAGCAGCTCGGCAAGAAGGATATCGTCCAGCTCCTCAACCAGACGTTGGAAGAGGAGGTGGCGACCGACGAAGCCTTGACCGAACTTGGCGAGGGCGGCGTCAATGAGCGTGCGTTGCAGCAAGCCGCGTGATGCCTGATTTTGCCCCGGCGCAAGGCGCCGGGGCAAGCACCGAAAGGCGCAGGATTGGAGGATGAAGATAGACCCTCGCGACAAACGAGCCGAAACGGACCAGACCGACGCTCCGTCAATCGCGCAACAGGACTGGGATGCCATTAAAGGCGCAAAGATTCTTCCCGACAGCGTGTCGGACGATGATGACGAGCCGTCCGACATCGAGAAGGACGGCGAGTTGCCGGAGGAAGATGACGACAACGCCTACCAGAACAGCGATGAAGCCTTGCCGGATGACGACGAGGAACGCGCGATCGGACGTGACCAGGAAGGGCGGTTCGACGAGGAATGAAGGGCAAGGCCGGCCAGAGCTGTTTGTCTGGCCGCGCCGCCATTTCCGCTGCGGACGGCATTCGCCGCGAGCGGGGCGAGTTCAGCCGCCACTCCCGGATAATTTTCGGCCTTGAGCAGCTTGGCCAGATGGGCCGCGTTCGACGCGGCCATCTCGATCATCTCGACGACGGCCTCCGGCGTCCCCGGCAGGTCGACATAGTTGATGTCGCCCATCGCCTCACCAACCCAATAGATGCCGCCATTGGCGGGGACCGTGAAACCGACATCGTTCAGCGCCTGGAAACAAGCAGCATGGCAAGCATGTGCGCCATCCTCGTTGCCGACGATCGCAACCAGCGCCACCTTGCCGCCTGCCGGCATCCGGCTTCTGTTGTCGGTCTCGGACAGAAATGCGTCCATGCGTTCGAGAACACGCTTGGCGACGCTCGACGGCTGGCCGAGCCAAATCGGCAGGCCAAGAATGAAGATATCGGCATCGATGATCTTCCTGCGTAGTTTTGGCCAGTCGTCATCCTTGCCCATGTCCGACAGCACACCCGGCTTGATGTCATGATCGAGCGCGCGGACGATCTCGCCCTTCACGCCGTGCGGTACCATCGCCGCCAGCAAATCCGCCAGCAGCCGGTCGGTCGATGATTTCTCGGTGTCGCCAGAGTTTTTCAAAGTGCAGTTGAGAGCAAAGGCGGTAAGTGACATCGGGCAAATCCCTGCGTTTCCAGCCCCAACGCACGGGATGGCGTGAAGTTGCCGCCGATATGGTCCCGGCTCATACTCGCGCCTATTGCCCGACCAAAGTCAGCCCAAACAGAATTACCAGCCACAGCCCGACAGCCGCGACGACGAGCCTCGGAAGACCTTTGCTTGTCAAATGCATGAACAGCAGCGCGATCACCGCTGTCTTGGCGGCTGCTATTGCGAGGTTGATGGCGGAATTGAACCCGCCGAGATCGAGAAAGGACGAACCGACGGTCAGTCCCAGCAGGGTCAGAAGTCCGCCATAAGCAAAGGAAAGTTTTCGAAGTTCGCCCATCGTTCCGTCATCCCCGGTTGATCAGATAGAGGATCGGAAACAGGAAGACCCAGACGATGTCGACGAAATGCCAGTAAAGACCGACGGCTTGGATCCGGCGAGCCCTGCCGGCTGGATTGGCATGAGACCA
Organism: Mesorhizobium sp. B2-4-12; assembly: GCF_006441575.1. Classification (NCBI taxonomy): domain Bacteria; kingdom Pseudomonadati; phylum Pseudomonadota; class Alphaproteobacteria; order Hyphomicrobiales; family Phyllobacteriaceae; genus Mesorhizobium; species Mesorhizobium sp. B2-4-12. Next base: position 18,449 of record NZ_VFVC01000022.1, on the reverse strand, counting down.
CAACGCAAGCACGCCGGCGATAGCGAGAATGCCCGCAATCAGATGCAGGGCATGCAGGAAGGTCATCGCGAAATAGAGGCCGAAGAAGAATTCGGCGTGAACGGGATCCGGTCCGTTATAGCTGAACGGCGCGCCGAGAACTGGCGCCAGCCCCTCGCTGAACTCCTTGCTGTATTCGACCGCCTTGACGGCCAGGAAACCAAGTCCGAGCAGAGAGGTCGCCGCCAGCGACCAGATTGCCGCACGCCAGCGACCGCCCGCCGAATACATATGCGCCAACGCCATGGTAAAGCTGCTGGTGATCAATATGGCTGTGTTCAACGTGCCAAGCGGCAATGACAGACGTTTGGACGCCGCAGCGAAGGCGGCGCCATAATTCATATGCGCGATGAGAAAAACCAGGAAAATGGCACCGAAGAGCATCGCCTCGGAGCCGATGAACACCCACATGGCCAAGGTGTCGGCTGCCTTCTTGCGAGATGCATTGTCGAAGGCGATGCTCTGCGTCTGGCTACTCACTGGCCCGCCTCCAGATGCGGGCTGAAGCGTTCGTGCTCCAGCCCCTTCATGTCGTAGGCGTAAGCCGGCCGCGTCACCACGGGCATCGTCTCGAAATTGTGCGGCGGCGGCGGCGAACTCGTCTGCCACTCCAAGCCGGTCGCCTGCCATGGATTGTCCGGGGCCCGCGCGCCGCGGAACAGCGACCAGGTGAGATAGAACAGAGGCAAGAGATAGCCGATAGCCAGCACCACGGCGCCCGCCGACGACAGCACGTGCCAGAATTGGAACTCCGGCGGGTAGATGTGGTAGCGCCGCGGCATGCCGAGGAAACCCAGCATGTATTGCGGGAAGAAGGTGAGGTTGAAGCCGAGAAACGTGACTGTCGCCGCGATGCGTCCCCAGGTCTCTGAATACATGCGGCCAGTGAGCTTCGGCCACCAGAAATGCAGGCCGGCCATATAGGCGGTCACCATGCCGCCGACCATGATGTAGTGGAAATGGGCGACGACGAAGTAGGTGTCGTGCACGTGCACATCGATGGCGAGAGCCGCCAGAAACAGGCCGGCCAGGCCGCCGAAAGTGAACAGCGCCAGGAAAAACAGCGCATAGAGCATCGAGGTCTCGAAGCTGATCTCACCCTTGCGCAATGTCAGGCTCCAGTTGAAAACCTTGATCGCGGAAGGGATGGCGACGCAGAAGGACAGGAACGAAAACACCACGCCGGCATAGGCCGATTGCCCGCTGACGAACATATGATGGCCCCAGACCAGGAAGCCGAAGACGGCAATCGCCATTGAGGACAGGGCGACCGCCTTGTAGCCGAACAGCGGCCGGCGGCTGAAGCAGGGCAACACTTCCGACACGACACCCATGCCGGGCAGGATCATGATGTAGACCGCCGGATGCGAGTAGAACCAGAACAGGTGCTGAAACAGCAGCGGATCGCCACCAAGCCTGGGGTTGAAGATGCCGATGCCGAAGACGCGCTCCAGAACGATCAGGATCAGCGACGCGGCAAGGACCGGCGTCGCCAGCACCATCACCAGGGCCGTCGCATACATCGTCCAGACGAAGATCGGCAGCCGGAACCAGGTGAGGCCCGGCGCGCGCAGCGTGTGCACGGTGACGATGAAATTGATGCCGGTCATGATCGTCGAAAACCCGACGATGAAGACGCCAAGGGCGGCGGACGAGACGAACCCGTTGGCATAGAGCGTCGACAGCGGCGTGTAGAAGGTCCAGCCAGTATCGACGCCGCCGGCAACGACGGAGAACAGGGCGAAGAAGCTGCCAAAAATGAACACATACCAGCTGGCAAGATTGAGGCGCGGGAAGGCAAGATCGCGCGCGCCGATCATCAGCGGCAGCAGGAAATTGCCGAGCGTCGCTGGGATCGACGGCACCAGGAAGAACCAGACCATGATGATGCCGTGCAGCGAAAACAACCTGTTGTAGACATCATCGGAGACGAGATCGCCGGCCGGCGTCGCAAGTTCGATGCGGATCAGGACGGCGAAGGCGCCGCCAAGGAAGAAGAAAGCGGTCAGCGAAACGAGGTAGAGCCAGGCCACCCGCTTGTGGTCCGTCGTCAGCAACCAGGCGCGCGGGCCACTGCCTTCGCCCAGATAGCTTGCGGCCGCTGCGGAAACGCTCATCGTACTGCCTCGTTTTTTACCCGCTCCCGAGGTGAAAGCGACTTGAGATAGGCGAGCAGCATCTGCAGTTCCCCTTCGTCGACCAACCCGTCGAAACTCGGCATCACCGGTTCATAGCCGGCGGCGATCTCCTTGTTGGGGACAAGGATGGAATCGCGCAGATAGCGTTCGTCGGCGATCACCGTCTGCTGGTTGGCCAACGCCACGGGCCGGCCGAAAATACCCGCTAGCGAAGGCGCCCTGACCTTGCTCGAATTGCCGTGGCAGCCCGAACAGCCAAGCGCCCGGAACAGCTTTTCGCCGCTCGCTGCCAGCGTTTCCCCCTCGCCTTGGTTCTCCAGCCAGGAGGCATACTGCTCCGGCGCCATCGCGGTCACCCAGCCGCCCATCTCGGAGTGCTGCGTGCCGCAATATTGGGCGCAGAACAGATGGTAACGGCCTGGTTCCGTGGCGATGAACCAGACATGGGTGGTGCGCCCCGGCACGGCGTCCTGCTTGACCCTGAAGGCGGGAACAAAAAACGAGTGGATGACATCCTGCGATGCCAGGGACACCACCACGGCTCTGCCGACCGGCACGTGCAATTCGTTGATCTCCCGCTGGCCGCCAGGATGGCGAAACTCCCACATCCATTGCTTGCCGAGACCGGCGATCTCGATGGCATTCGGCGGCGGATGGTCGCGGCGGACAAACAGCACGGCGCCCCAGCCGAAAAAGATGAAGGCGATGACCAGGCTGGCGACGGTCCAGGTCAATTCCAGTGGCAGGCTGCGCGCTCGCTCCCCGGTACGATCGGCAGGCGAACCGACGCGGTATTTGACGGCATAGCCGACCACGAGAAAGGTGAGCGAGAGACCAAGCGCGATGGCAAAGGCGAGCAACGTATAGAACAGCACATCGACGCTGCCCGCGGCGGACGACGCTTGCTGCGGAAAAAACGGGATGCCGAAGCTCATGCGCGCCTCCCGCGCATCAGCAGCAGGATCGTCATTGCGAGCCCAAGAACCGTCGCGATGCCTGCCACCTTCAGGGCAGCCCAGATCGCCGGCGTGTATTGACCTTTCGACGCGTCGAAGCCGGCACAAAGCAAAAAGACATGGTCGGCGATCGAGCCAAGCTTGCCCGCGGACGCCTCGACCAGTGCCAGTTCGAGATCGCGGGGCGTGAAGGTCAGCGCCGGCAGCACCTGCGCTATGCGGCCTGCCGGCGTCAACGCAATGATGGCGATCGGATGGACGAACTGGTCGATGCCGGCGCGTCGGTCGAAGGCAATGCCGGCTTGCGCGGCAAGAGCCGCGCCGGCGCCGTCAGCACTGGTGAGGAACCGCCACGAAGACAGTCCATCGCCAGCTACAGGCGCGATCGCGGCCTGCACGTCGGCGGCATCGCCGGTTGTTTCGGCAGCATCGATGGAGACGAACAGCGCTCGGTAGCTAGCCGGACTGAGCGATATCTTCTTCAGGTCCGAGGCAACCGCTTGTTGGGTGACGCCGCAAAGATTGGGGCATTTGTCATAGCCGAAGATAAGCAGCGCGGGGCGCCCGCCGAGCGTTTCGCCGAGCGTTCGCTGTTTCCCGGCCACATCGCGAAGCGTCCGGCCAAGATCGAGTTGCGCGCCGATTTGCGGATCAAAGCTCGGGCGCTCGGCCGCGATGGCCGGCATGGCGATGAGCAGACCCAGCGCGACGAGCCAACCCTTCATGGAACCGCCCCGCCATTGTGCGATGCCGATCCACGGCAGCGATCCGCCTGCGGCGTGCGCGGCACGCCCTCTGCAAGCAATGGGCAATTGCCGCCGCCGGTCGTTGCCGCCTGCTGACCCCAATCGGGCAGGCCATGGCTGACGAGCGCCGACATCGCCTCGTCGATCGGAATGCGGGCAATGCCGGCGGCGCGATCGACCCAGCCAAGTTCCTGCAATTCCCGATCCTCTTGCGCTCGGAAACCGGCGAGGTCGCTTTCCGGCGCCGGCTGCAACGCCGGACTTGCCTGATTGGACAATGTCGCAGCGCCAGGCGACGGCCAAAATGGCGATGTGTCGAAGACGAGCCTGATGGCGATTGCAGCTACGGCCAAAAACAACAGCAGCCCGGCACCAAAGCAGAGCAGCGCGCGCGGCCAGACATCGCGGTTTTCGGGATGGCGGGCGACCTTAGCCATGTGCAGGCCTCAGCCGCCAGAGAGCGATCACGTCGGGTCGCTTAGCCAAGAAGAACAACAGCGCCAGCCAGAGTCCGCCGGCACCCGCCATCGCTGCCAGATCGCACCAAAGCTCCTGCGCACCGCCATTGAAAAGCGCCGGCCGGATCCGCCAGAAAATATCGATGAAGTGGCCGGCAAGCACGATGCCGGCGAGCCTGAGCAGACCTGCATGGCTGCGCTTTACATCCCGGCTAAGGAAAGCGGCCAGCGGCAGGGCGAACTGACCCGCGATCAGAAGCCAGAGCAGATACTGCCAGCCATGACTGCTGCGGATGACATACCAGTGGATCTCCTCCGGCAGGTCGCCGCCCCAGATCACCAGCCACTGCATGAAGGCGAGATAGGCCCACATCAGCATGAAGCCGAACGCCATGTTGGCAACGTCTTCGCTCAGTGCAACGTCCTCCTCGCCGCCAGGCAGGATCTCTATGGCGCGCTTTGCCGCAAGCATGATCATGGCAAGGGTGAAGGCGCCCACGACTTCCGAGGCTGCTTCCAGGAAGGCATAGATGGTCGAGGTGAACTCCGGCTCGAGCGACAGCATCCAGTCGATGGCGAAGACCGTAACCGCCACACCATGGACAATCAGCCCGACGGCGCAACCTTTGCCCGCATCCCGACGATCGCTGCTTTCGTCCTCCGCCGTCCAGCCGAGCACGAGCCACGCCAACGAAAGCCAGATCGCGGCACAGACCACGAAACGCAGCAGGAAAAACGGGACGTTCAGATAGGCCAGTTTCTCGCGCACCGTCTCGGACAGCGCTGCCCCATCGGTGCTTGCCCAGGGAAAGACGAGGTCGAGCCGGAACAGCACCGGCAGGAGAAAAAGCAGGCCCAGCGGCAGTGTCGCCACCAGCGCGCGCAGCGGCTGGCGGACCGCCTCGCCCCATCGCCCGCCGGTCAGCCCGTGCACCATCAATATGGTCAGCGCGCCAAGCGGCAAGCCGATCAGGAAAAGTGCCGTGGTGAGCCAGGCAGCCAGCATCGCCCGGACATCGGCAACCCCTTCTGCCACGCAGGACAGCAATCCTGCTGCCGCGGCGGCCAGCGCGAACCCTGTGTAACGATCGACGGCAAGCCGCATCATCGCGCCGCCTCCGCCTCGAGCCGGGCGCGCAGGCTTTCGGGAAGCCCGGCAACGGGCGCGTCCCGCGAATACTGCAAGGCCCTGACATAGGCGACGATCGCCCAGCGATCGGCAGGCGCCACACGCGCGGCATAAGAATACATCGCGCCATAGCCGTCCGTGATGACATCGTAGATGTGTCTGTCGGTCGCTTTGCGCAGGGCGTCCTGATGATAGGAAGGCGGCGCCGGAAAACCGCGCTGGACGATCATGCCGTGGCCGTCGCCGGTGCGGCCATGGCAAGGCGAACAGAAGATGTCGAAACGCTGCCGCCCGCGTTGCAGCAGCGCCATCGTGATCGGATAGGGGAAAGTATCGGGCACCGGCGAGAGATCGGCGTCGCGCGCGACCGTCCCCTTGGCCGGCATTCGCGCCGACATGCCGTCGGCGAATTGGTCACTTTTCGCGAGCGGATTGTAGCGCGGCTGGTCTTCCATATCCTGGCGGCAGCCGGCGATGAGCATGGCAGCCAGAAGCAGGGCGAACCGCGCCTTCACGCTTCCACCTCCTCGACGCTTTGCGCGCCCAGCCGCGTCAGTTGGCCTTTGGTCACCCCCTTGCGGAATTTCGGGTCGGCGACCTCGATGAAGAGGTAGAACTTGCCACCGCGCGCATAGCTGAAGCTGCCGGCGTTGAACACTGGATGGTAGTATCGCGGCAGCCGGTTGGCGCTCAGCATGCCGACAAAACCGGCCAGGGCCGCTCCCAGTATCGCAGCCTCGAAGGCGATGACGGTGAAGGCCGGCCAGGAATGCAACGGCCGGCCGCCGACATTGACGGGATAGTCGATCTCGACCGAGTAGAGGATCAGTGCGTAGACCAAAACCGCGCCCAGAATCCCGCCGCCAAGAACGACCCAGGGCAGGCGCGATTTCGGCATGCCGAGTATTTCGGCCAGCCCGCGCACCGGGAAGGGCGAGAAGGCATCCATGCGCCGGTAGCCACGCGCGCGCATCGTGCGTGCCGCTTCGATCAGCGCTTCGGGATCGGCGAACACCCCGATGATGCCGTGCAGGCTCATGTCGCCTGTCCCTTTTCCTCGGCCAGTTCCTCGACCTCGAAGATGGTGATGGCAGGGAGAATGCGGATGAACAGGAAGACGAGCGCGAAGAAGGTGCCGACCGAACCGAACAGGATGCCGAAATCGAGCCAGGTCAACGACTGCTCGCCCCATGACGATGGTAGATAATCACGGCTCGGCCCAGTGACGACGATGATGTAGCGCTCGAGCCACATGCCGATGTTGATGACCAGCGCGATCGCGAACAGCAGCGGCATGTTGAGGCGCACGCGCCGGAACCAGAGCAATTGCAGCGCGCCGCAATTGCAGGCCAACATCACCCAGAACAGCGGCGCGTAGGGGCCGAAGGCGCGCTGCCACATCATCGCGCGCTCGTAAGGCTCGCCCGAATACCAGGCGAAGAAGGCTTCCGACGCGTAGCCGTAGATGACGATCATGCCCGCGGCGATCATCAGCTTGCCGGCATTGTCCATGTGCTTGAGCGTGATAAGGTCCTCGACCGAAAAAGCCCAGCGCAGCGGAATGGCGATGGTGAGCACCATGGCGAAACCGGACAGCAAGGCGCCGGCGACGAAATAGGGCGGGAAGATCGTCGAGTGATAGCCGGGCGTGATGGCGAAGGTGAAATCAAGCGCGACGATCGAATGCACCGAAACGACCAGGGGCGTGGCCAATGCCGCCATCAGGAAATAGACCGTCTGATAGCGCGCCCAGTGGAAGGCGGAGCCGCGCCAGCCAAGCGCCAGTATGCCGTAGAAGAGCTGCCCGGCGCGCGACTTCGCCCTGTCGCGCAGCACGGCAAGGTCGGGCAGCAGCCCCATGTACCAGAAGAGCAGAGAGACGATGGCGTAGGTAGAGATGGCCGCGAAATCCCACACCAGCGGACTTCGCCACTGCGGCCAATGCATATGCGTGTTGGGCAAAGGCAGCAGCCAGTAGAAGAACCAAGGCCGTCCCAGATGCAGGATCGGAAAAAGACCGGCCATGGCGACCGCAAACAGCGTCATTGCCTCGGCGAAGCGGTTGATCGAGGCACGCCATGGCTGGCGCAGCAACAGCAGCACGGCCGAAATCAATGTGCCGGCATGACCGATGCCGATCCACCAGACGAAATTCGAGATCATCGTGCCCCAGGCGACAGGGATGTCGATGCCATAGGCGCCGACGCCGACCGAGATCAGGTAGGTGATGGAGTAAAGGAAGACGAGCACCAGGAGAAAGCAGAAGAAGAACGCTGTCCAGAAATGGCGCGGCAGCCGGCCATCCAGCACGATCGCGCCGATGCGCCCGCTGATTTCGGGAAAATCATGACGGCCGCGCAGCACGGCCGTGCTCCTGGCGGCCACCTCAGCCATCGGCCTTCTCGCCCGGCTGAACAAGCTTGGGGTTGCTGTTCCTGATCTTGCCGAGATAGGTGGTGCGCGGTCTGGTGTTGAGCTCTTCGAGCAGCGCATAATTATGCGGCGCGCTCTTCTCCTGGACGACCTTGGAGGCCTTCTTGTTCTGGTCGCCGAAGCTTATGGCTCGTGTCGGGCAGGCCTGCTGGCAGGCCGTCACGACCTCGCCATCGGCAATGTCGCGGTTTTCGATCTGTGCCTGGATGCGCCTGGCGCTGATCCGCTGGACGCAATAGGTGCATTTTTCCATCACGCCGCGCGAGCGCACGCTGACATTCGGATTGTGCACGGCCTGCTCGGGGCCGGCCTCGTCCTTGTCGAAGGATTGATGATCGAGGAAGTTGAAGCGCCGCACCTTGTACGGACAATTCTGCGAACAATAGCGCGTGCCGATGCACCTGTTGTAGATCTGCGCGTTCAAGCCGTCATGGGTGTGCACGGTCGCGTTGACTGGACAGACCACCTCGCACGGCGCTTTCTCGCAATGCATACAGGGCACCGGCTGGAAGAACACATCAGGCGCATCGACCGGGCCGGAATAGTAACGATCGATCCGCAGCCAGTGCATCTCGTGGCCGCGCGCGCATTCGTCAGGACCAACAGTCGCGATGTTGTTCTCGGACTGGCAGGCGGATACGCAGGCCATGCAGCCGATGCAGGCCGACAGGTCGATCGCCATGGCCCAGGCTTCTTCGTCATAGTTCCAGTCGGGGTAGAGCGACTCCGTCGGCGCGCGCGGAACGCCGTCACGGACAAAGCCCGGGTTCTCGCGGAAACCGTCGAGCGAAGCGTGCCGGACGATGGCGCGGCCTTCCATCGCCTGGTGGTGCTGTGTGGTGATAAGCTCCGCCTTGCTCTCGCGCGGAGTTACCGTGGCGCCGGTGGCGACCCATTCCGCAAAGCTCGTGCGCAACTGAAATGCATCGTAGCCATGAGCCAGCGCTGCCACCGAACCGACCTTGCGGCCGAAGCCCAGGGAAAGCGTCACCGTGTCATCCGGATGCCCCGGCGTGATCCAGATCGGCGCATCGATGTTCGCGCTACCTCGTGCGATGTTTATGATCCCACCGTTCTCGAGCTTCAGCCGTTCGGCGCTCGCAGGCGAGATCAAGGCGGCATTGCCCCAGACGAGCTTGGTCAGCGGGCGCGGTAGTTCCTGCAGCCATGAGGCATTGGCGTAACGCCCGTCGCGAAGCCATGGATCGGCAACGAAACGGATATCGAAGCCGTTCGCGGTCACCGGGTGGTGCTGCAACCCGCCCAGATCCGGCGCCATTGTGACCGGCACTGGCTTGGACGCGCTGTCCGGCACAAGGCCGTCGCGCAGGGCCTTGCGCCAGGCGGTGTCGTCGAGGGCTTTCCAGGTCTGGCGGACCAGCGCCAGCGCATCGGCATCGAAGCGGCCACTGAGAGCAGCGAGAATCTCGTGAATGGTCTTGCCGCCGAAAAGCGGCTCGATAAGCGGCTGCACGATCGAGGCGACGCCATCATAGGCACGACTGTCGCTCCAGCTTTCCAGCTCATGCGCGGCCGGCACATGCCAGTGGGCATGAAGTGCCGTTTCGTCCCTGTAAAGGCCGAAGTGGATGAGCAGCTTCAATTCGGAGAACAATTGATGGACGTCGAGATCGGACGGCGCGGTGTGCAACGGGTTTGCGCCGAGCACCACCACCGTATCGATCGAGTGGTCGGCGATCGCGCTGCGGAGTGCTGCCAGATCGCCGTCGGAGCGAACCTCATCCGGCGACTCGATGAATTCCACCGTGTTGCCGAGGGAGCCAAGCTTTGCATTGGCTGCAAGAGCGCAGGCATGCGCGAAGGCGCTTTGATGCGCGCCGGGCACGACCAGCGCCTTGGCGCCCGCCCCCTGCAAATCCTGCGTCAGCGCCGCCATCCATGCAGGATCGACAATAGAAGGCGTCGAATTCGCTTGATCGCCCAGCACAGCATCCAGTGCAGCTGCAACAGCCTCGATTTCGCTCGGCCGCATTGCGAGACGATGGTCGGCGGCCGCTCCTGTGATGGTCGGCGTCGATTCCACCGCATAGAGCCGGCTCATGCTGTCGTTTGGCGCGCGCACCCGCCGCCGCGCGGCGAAATCGCGCGCATAGGCAAGCCGGCCAGGCCCCTCCCCGAGGAAATCCGCGTCGAGGCTGAAGATCGTCTCCGCGCGGTCGAAACGGTAGACGGGCATCAACGCTTTACCGAACAGTGCCATCGATGCCTGCGCGCCAGCAGTCGTTGCAAGTGGATCGTGACGGAAGATCTTCAACCGCGGATATTGTGCCCGCAGGGCTTCGACCTGGACCTTCGCTGTCGGCGATGTCGTTGCTTCCATCAGCAGGGCCGCGCCCAGGCCGCCCGACCCAGCCAGCCTGGAAGCGAGCGCCGCCATATCCCTGAGGAAGTCGCCGTAGGCCGCCGGCTCGCCATCTTTCAGCGGCGTGCGGGAGCGGTCGGGATCAAACAGGGTGAGCACAGCCGCCTGCATGATGGCATCGGTGGCACCGCGCGAGGCTGGGTGGTCGGGATTTCCCTCGACCTTGGTCGGGCGTCCCTCATGGCTTTCCACGACGGCGCCGATGCCGAAGCCGTCGCTTGAAAGCGTCGTTGCATAATAGCGTGGCTTGCCGGGAACGACATTTTCAGGCTGACGCACATAGGGAACGATGCTCCGCGCCTCGCTGCAGGCGGTAAGCCCGGCAAGCGACAGCGAAGCGCCCATCACTTTCAGCATCGTGCGCCGGTTGATGCGGCTTGGGGGGCGGTCGGCCAATGCCGGGAATTCGGCTTCGACGAAGCGCAGGAATTCAGCTGTGCGGGCAATCTCGTCGGGGCTCCGCCACACGTCATGGCCGTTCGAAAGTTGCTCGCGCAAGGCGGCGATCCCGGCGATCGGAATTGGCCTGATATCAGCGATGGCAGACATAGCAATCCGTCATCGTTTCGGGGTGGATGTCGAGCACGCTGATCAGTGAGCGCCTGATCTGCGCGATGTCGTCAGGCGGTTTCCAATGCATCAGGAACACGTCCTGCGGTGGCCGCAGATTAGGCTGGGGATCGCGATGGCAATCGAGGCACCAGCCCATGCTCAGCGAATGCGCCCGCGCGGTCAGCGGCATATCGTCGACCTCGCCATGGCATGTCTCGCAGGCGACGCCCTTGGCGATGTGAATCGAATGATTGAAGTAAACGAAGTCGGGAACGCTGTTGACGCGCTGCCATTCGAGCGGATGCCCTGATGCCAGGCTCGCCCGCACCGGCGCCAGCATATCGGCGTTGGTGAACAGCTGCGAATGGCACGTCATGCAGACTTCGGTGGCCGGCAGCCCGGCCGATGACGAGGTCTCGACGTCATTGTGACAGTACCGGCAGTCGAGTCCGAGTTGGCCGACATGGTGCTTGTGGCTGAACGGGATGGGTTGAGCCACGGCCTGGCCCACGCCGGTCACGAAACCTGAGCGCGGCATGGCGATGCCGATCACGATGGCTAGAAGCAACGCTGCGCATATGGCCCAAATCACGAAGCGGGCGACACCATTGGCGCTCTTGGAAAAAACCTGCGGCATCCCCTCGCCGAATTTGCTGAAACGCGCGTGTGAGCTAACGGCGCGTCATAGGGATGGTTCCGGCGCTACGCCGGCTGTCACAAGTTTTTGACCCCATCAGTCTCCAACAAGTCAAATGGTCGCAACGCAGCGGCGTGCCCGGGAAACGGATGCGCTCGCCCTGTCGCAAGCGACAAAACGCTGGCGACGCGGCCGAAGGCCCGATATGTCAAAATTAAATGCGGGCGTCGGTTTCAAGTGATAAGTAACATCTGGCGGGCGGCTCTCTCGGGAGGAGATGAGTCCGATGGAAGTTAGAGAACTGCTTGAGAGATTGTCGGCCGCTATGTTGCGCCGGCGTGTTGCTGCTTCACCAAAACCTGTCAGGCCGATCCGAAACTCGCTCTCCGATGTCCCGGTAAAGCCACGCCAAGTGCCATCCTACCGCCCACGGCCACCATCCCGACCGGCGAGCAATATGTAGCCAGACGCAGGCGCGATTCAAAGAGGCCACCAACTGGGTAGGAGCCTAGCTAGCCGTTGATCCGGCAAGGCCTCATTTCACCTTCCAGTGGCCTCATTCACCTTCCAGTGACTGGGCAAATCCCAGGGGAACTTTCTCACAATCGTCTGGTTGTTTTCCGAGCACCAGCTGGTGGGAAGGAATTCCAAAATGGACAGGGAAAACCCGAGATCGACGGCCAGAATTTCCGGCCATCCAATTCATCCAATGCTGGTCACGATCCCGATAGCCTGCTTCGTCGGAACGTTTCTCACGGACATAACCTACTGGCGGACGGCAGAGATGATGTGGGCCGACTTCTCGGCCTGGCTTGTCACCGTCGGTGTCATTGTCGGCATTCTGGCGGGCATTGCAGGCCTCGTCGATTTCATCGGCGAGGGCGAGATACGGGCACAACCGGTCGCCTGGCTGCACATGGCCGGCAATCTCGTCGCACTCATCCTGGCGTTCTTCAACATGCTCGTGCACACGCGCGACGCCTGGACCTCGGTCGTGCCAACAGGGCTGATCCTGTCGACACTGGTCGTACTTATCCTGATTGTTACAGGCTGGCTCGGCTGGGCCCTGGTCTATCGCCATCACGTAGGAGTGGCCGATGAGACACTTTGATCGAACCTTCAGATTGACGACGGTGGCGCTTCTGTGCGCCACTGCCTTCGGTGTCGCCGGCTGCAGCGACGACAACACCGACCCGAGCACGCAGATCGGTGCGAACCCGAAACTGCCTGACATAAACCAGTATCTGTTCCCGCCGATGCATCTTGCCTCCGTGGTGGGATGGAAGAACGACGAGAAACCAACCGTAGCCCAAGGGTTGCAGATCAAGGCGCTGGCCAAGGGGCTTCAGCACCCGCGCTCGCTTTATGTGCTGCCCAATGGCGACATTCTGGTCGTGGAATCCAAGGCGCCGCCCGCGCCATCGATCAAACGGCCAAAGGATCTGGTGATGGGCTGGATCGAATCGATAACGACCTCGGGCGGCGACAGCGGTCCGAGCAATCGCATCACCTTATTGCGCGACGCCAATGGCGACGGCGTGCCGGAGTATCAGGGCGTATTCCTCGACCATCTGAACTCGCCATTCGGCGTGGCGCTGGTGGGCAACGATCTCTACGTCGCCGACACCGACGCGATCTTGCGTTATCCCTATCAGCCGGGCGACACCAAGATCACAGCGCCGGGGACGGTAGTGACGGAGTTGCCGGGCGGACCGATCGATCACCATTGGACGAAAAGCCTGGTCGCCAGCCGCGACGGCTCGCTGCTTTATGTCGGCGTCGGTTCGAACAGCAACATCACCGAAAACGGCATCCAGGCCGAGAAGGATCGCGCCGCGATCTGGGAAGTCGACCGGGCGACGGGACGTTCGCGTATCTTCGCCAGCGGACTGCGCAATCCCAATGGTCTGTCGCTTGAGCCTGAGAGCGGAGCGCTCTGGGCGGTCATCAACGAACGGGACGAACTCGGCCCGAATCTGGTTCCGGATTACCTGACATCGGTGAAGGATGGTGCGTTCTATGGCTGGCCCTACAGCTATTACGGACAACATGTCGACCCGCGCGTCATGCCGCAGCGGCCGGATCTGGTTGCAAAGGCAATTCCGCCCGACTACGCGTTGAGTTCCCATGTCGCGCCGCTTGGACTGGCTTTCTACACCGGGACCAGCCTGCCGCAATCCTATCGCGGGGGCGCCTTCATCGGCGAGCACGGCAGTTGGGACCGCGCTCGCTTCAATGGCTACAAGGTTGTCTTCGTGCCGTTCAGCGGCGGTCACCCAAATGGAGTGGCGCAGGACGTCGTCACGGGTTTTCTGAACGAGAAGGGCGAAGCGAGAGGGCGGCCGGTTGGTGTGGCGATCGACAAGTCCGGCGCACTGCTCATAGCGGACGATGTCGGCAATACGGTGTGGCGCGTGACGTCATCTGGTTCATAACGGCCTCGGTGACCGATGAACGTTTCCTGCATTTCGGATGGAACGGATGACCATTCACGGGATTACGAAAAATAACCCCGTGAGGAGGCATGACGATGGATCACACCAATCACGTCCGGCTCACCGCCAGCGAATTGACGCCGACAATTCTCGAAGACGCCGCCATTTACGGTCCCAACGACGAGAAAATCGGTTCCGTCTCGCACGTCCATGGTACCGGCCCGGCAACCGAAATCGTCATCGATGTCGGCGGCTTTCTGGGCATCGGCGCGCCAAACCTGTCGCTGTTCCTGCCAGCCAATTGGACTTCATGCGTGACGAAGACGGAGAAGTGCACGCCGTCACGACATGGACGAAGGATCAGCTCAAGGACATGCCCGAACACCACGACGAAGGAGGCTTGGTCATGACAGGCTCGCGTAACGCTGCGCAAGGCACCACGAATGAGAAATCGCGCTGGGAAGGCCCGCCGGAAAACCGCCCTCGCGGATATCGCCCGGCAAAGGATGACCCCGATATCGATCGCGATGCCAGCGGCGAAAACCTGCAGGATCCCGACAAGCGGGATTTGGGCGACGCGCTGAAAACGAAGGGCGATAAATAGCAAGAATACGATACGGCACCGGCCCGGCAGGATCGGGCCGACACCAGCGTCGGCGCATGCACTTCGTCTCGTAACATTGCTCCCGCATCACCGCCGATCAGCGCCCCCTGCATCGAAATTAAGCGCAACTCCAACCACTACGGCTCCGGACCTATCACGGACCGTCACTCGCAGTTCGTGATGATCCCCGGTAAGGCATCGCGCGTCATGTCCACAATCGCTCGGATGGCTTCTTTCTTGGCATGATCGAAATCAGCGCAATCAATGCCGTGCCGGTCTCGCGCCAGGTTGCCATTCTCTTCCACGTCAAAATAGAAAATTGTCATGGTGCCGCGAACGTCGGGCGTCCCGAAAAGTTCCCGTAAGCCCGAACCGAGCGTGCTCCGTCCTGCGCCGTCTGGGACAAGCATTTGAAGACGCGCAGCTTCGAAGAATGTGGTATCTCTAACTGAGGGGCGCCTTGCAGCTCCCGCCCATCCGTTGTGCCCGATCCGCATCAGCGGCCTATGCGTTCGATCGAGGCTAAGATGATGCTTGACCCCCTTTATCTGCAGCTCGGCCAACATGACGACCTTTCCAATGAGGAAAAGACCCTCCTGGCCGGCATCATGTCCACGGGTCGGGACTTCGCCGTCGGCCAGGATATCGTTGCGGCCGGATCCCGCCCCGCCTACAGCACCTTGATATTGGATGGCTTTGCCGCGCGCTATAAAGTGCTGGAGAACGGCGGACGTCAGTTCACTTCATTGCAGGTGACCGGTGACTTTGTCGATCTTCATGCATTTCTCCTAAAAACCATGGACCACGGCATTGTCGCCCTTTCGCCTTGCCGCGTGGCCTTTGCCGACCACAGCAAGCTGAAGATGCTTACCGAACGGGCTCCTCACCTGACGCGCCTTTTGTGGCTGGACACGCTCATTGATGGCGCGATCCACCGCGAGTGGATCGTGGCGATGGGACGGCGATCCAAGACTTCGCACCTCGCTCATCTGATCTGCGAGCTCTTCGTGCGGCTGCGCGTGGTCAATCGTACTGAGGGCATGAGCTTCAGCCTGCCTCTCTCGCAAGCCGAGATGGCCGATGTGTTGGGCCTGTCTGTTGTGCACATGAACCGGGTGATCGCTTCCCTAAAGCGGCTAGAAGTCGTCGCCTGGTCAAATCACACGGTGACGATTTCGGACTGGGACCGGCTGGCAGGGATCGCCGAATTCGATCCCACCTATCTGAGCATGAATAACGAGCCAAGATAGCGTGCCGCGTGGCTCAATGGCCTGTTTTCGTGCAGGTGTGCGGCCACCGATCTGGTTGCTTGAGAACCGTGCCCCAAGGCACTGGCGGCAGCAGGACACCGGACGAAAGGCGCCCCGATTTGCTCTGGATGTCCGCAAGTCATTTAGGGTGCGGATTTTTGAGGTTCGAACCGATCGGCTTCAGTCGGCCGGCCCTGCGCTCCGCGACGGCCTCGGCGAGGGCTCGCGCGGCATTGCGTACCTCTTCTTGCACAGCCTCGTTGGCATCGAGTTCCTGATGGCTGGTCGCGTACGGCTTCCAATAGCCGATATAACGATCAAGTTCGGCATAGGCTCCCGCCGGCGAAAGTCTCATGAAGCAGAGCCAATCGGACAATGACCGTCGCACATTTTCCACGCCTTCGACATCGCCGTGGACCACGACGGAAAACAGCCGGCCCGCAAGATGGCGCGGGTAGTCCCAGCCGCTCATCTCGACCTTCTTTGCCTCGGTAGCATCCTTGCCGTGCGTGAGCGTTGGGTCGGGGTTGCCTCCGTCCGCACACACAAGCCGGTCCATCATGAGCTTCACGGGCGAGGAAACCTGGTACCAATTCACTGGCGTGATGACCATGACACCGTGCGCGGCGACCCAAAGCGGATAGATGTCGTTCATCCAGTCCTGGGTCTGGCCGAGAGAGTGATTGGGATAGCATGAACAAGGCCAATGGCACAGCGCCGCCGCGGTCGAGAAACATGCCTTGCACGGGTGAATGTTGCGGCCATATTCTGAAGCGAGCCGAGACAAATCCAAAATCTCGGCGTCCAGCCGGGCTTCGTTTTGGATGGTTGACCTTGCGATTTCGGCCAACCGGAAGCTTTTCGACATTTCGCCCGGACAGGTATGCTCACTGCGCGACGATCCGTTGACGATGAGGATGGTCGGCGTTCGCGCCCTGTCCTCATATTTTTTCTGGGCATCGCGAATGGCATCACGCGCGGAAAGCCATTCGACCGACAGGTCGTAATCAGGATCAGCAAATTCCGCGCCTGCCTTGCGGGTGACCGGACTCTTCCTGGACTCCCTGTAGGCCTGCCAGGCGACTTCGGCGAGTGCATCGATTGCCGCCTCATGCGGTTGAAACGCCGGATCGAAAAATTGCTCCCGGTACCGGCTCTTGAATTCGGCCTCGTCTAGCCGGGGACTTGGCATGCCCTTGCGGGGGACTGGCGCCTCTACAAGCTCATTGTTCATCACTTCTCCTCGTCCCGCCAGGCTTGCGCTTGTGGCCCGCCAGCGTCCCGTTGCGGCTTTCCGTGGTCTGCTTTGTTCCCCGGGCCAAACATGCGCCCGGGGTGCGTTTCCACTCGCCACCTATGCCGCCCGCTGGGCGCTGCCGGTCAGATGCGGCCCAGGACCACGAGGATAATTATGATAATCAGCAACAGCCCAAGACCGCCTCCGCCATAATAGCCAGTCCCGTAGAACGGACCGCCTCCCAGGCCGCTGAATCCGCCCAGCAATGCAAGGATCAAGATGATGATAAGGATTGTGCCCAAGCTCATGTGATAGTTCTCCAGTACAGCCCAACCGGCTGCTGAACAGAAACGCGCTTGGGTGCTTCGTGTTCCGGTGTAACGAGGCCGGCGAGCGGAAAGCACGGCTCGGATCGGATTCCTGCAGGCAGCCATCAGGCCAAGAACGCGTTCGATGGAAATGAAGAGAACCACGCGGCCGCGATCAAGGCGGTCATTCGCAGGTGACGCTGCAGTGGGCCAAGGTGCGCGCTAGAGCCTATCCTTCGGCCTTGAAATTCTTGGCTTCCTTTTCAACCTTCTTCTTGTCACCGCCGTGCTTGCGAATGAGATCGTCAGCCTGCTTCGGCGATACGTCGGTCGTCTCCGCCAAGCGCATTGCTTCGCTTTTCTTTTCAGATGATTTCTTCTTGGCCGTTGTCATAAAAGGTCTCCTTGTCGATGTGTCTCGTTCGCAACCGGGAATGACTGTGAGCGGCCGCGCAAAGACAGGTTGGACTGAGAACCATGATGCGGATTTTCTGATCGAGCCGCAGGGTCCAGAATGTGCGTCCGGTGCCGCAGGAAAAGCCTACTTGCTCCAACGGCCTTCGTACTTGAACTCCGGCGCAGCCTTTAGCTGGTCCTTGGTGGCGTCCATGGTGGCCGCCCACTTTTTGTCGTTCTCGGAGTAATTGACCTTCACAGCAGCCGGCGAAACGATCACGTAGTGCTCTCCAATGCCGAGGAAGCCGCCCACCGAAACGATGTAGCCGGCAAGCGTGCCATCGGAGATGAGGAGATCCTTGATTTCCCCGACGGTCTCGTTCGCGCCATTTACGATATTAAGCCCGATCAGGTTGTAGCTCAGAATATCGGTAGGCTTGGCGGTGATATACGTTCCAGTCGTCGTAGCGGTCGCCGATTGCGCGAGGTTCGGTGTCGCCAGTGCGGACACTGCAGCCAGAGCGATCAGAATGTTACGCATGAACTTCTCCTGTTGAAGGCCGTCCCCCGTCGGTTGAACGTGGCACTTCAACAACGGTTCCGATCTCAACGATGCATTCTATTCGCCAAGATTTCTTCCAAGAATTTCGCGATCGACCGGCCTGTCAGGTTAGAGCATAATCTGACCTGACGGAATCGCGAGGGATTCCCATCGGCGAGAATATCTGATTCATCATGTCTGCTGGAT